>DATDCR010000274.1:0-7713 GCA_036524215.1 Burkholderiales bacterium | reverse complement strand
CGCGGTCGAGCCGCACGGCCTCGCGCGCCTCTGGCAGATCGGCAAGGAGAAGCTGCGGCTGTGGCCGTTCCCACATTGAAAAGGAGGAGCACATGAAGACCAGGATCGTGATCGCGGCGGCGGCGGCGCTCGTCAGCGCCGGCGTGGCCGCCCAGAACGAGCAGTTCGTGCCGATGCTGTCGTACCGCGTCGGGCCCTACGCCGCCGGCGGCACCGGCTTCTTCGGCGGCTACATCGACTATCTCGACATGCTCAACAAGCGCGACGGCGGCGTCAACGGCGTCAAGTTCACCTGGGCGGAATGCGAGACCGAGTACAAGAACGATCGCGGCGTCGAGTGCTACGAGCGCCTGAAGAAGAACGGCGCCACCGGCGCGACCGTCTTCACGCCGCTTTCCACCGGCATCACCTACTCGATCATCGAGCGCGCCACCGCCGACAAGATCCCGGTGATCTCGATGGGCTACGGGCGCACCGACGCGTCGGACGGCCGCGTGTTCCCCTACATCTTCCCGCTGGTGACCAATTACTGGAGCCAGAACACCGCCAAGATCAAGTTCATCGGCATGAAGGAAGGCGGCATGGACAAGCTGAAGGGCAAGAGGATCATCAACCTCTACCACGGCTCCGCGTACGGCAAGGAGACGATCCCGATCCTCGATGCGCAGGCCGCCAAGTACGGCTTCACCGTGACCCACATCGAGGTGCCGCACCCGGGCAACGAGCAGCAATCGCAGTGGCTGCAGATCCGCTCCATCAAGCCCGACTGGGTGATCCTGCGCGGCTGGGGCGTGATGAACCCGACCGCGCTCAAGGCGGCGCAGAAGGTCGGCTATCCGCCCGATCACATCGTCGGCGTGTGGTGGAGCGGCGCGGAGGAAGACGTCCTGCCGGCGGGCGACGCAGCGAAAGGCTACATCGCGGCTTCCTTCCACCCGTCGGGCACCGAGTTCCCGGTGGTGCAGCAGATCCTCAAGTACGTCTATGCGGGGGGCAAGCGCGGCAACATGGAAGACAAGAACCGCATCGGCCAGCAGTACTTCAACCGCGGCGTGATCCAGGGCATTCTGACCGCCGAGGCGATGCGTACCGCGCAAGCCAAGTATGGCAAGCGGCCGCTCACCGGCGAGGAGATGCGCTGGGGCATCGAGAACCTGAAGCTCGACGACAAGCGCCTGAAGGAGCTCGGCGCGGCCGGACTGCTGCAGCCGCTGAAGGTGTCCTGCGCCGACCATGAGGGCGGCGGTGCCGTCAAATTCATGCAATGGGACGGCAAGCGCTTCAAGGTGATCAGCGACTGGATCTCGTCGGACCAGTCCATCGTGCGGCCGGAGATCGAGAAGGGCGCGGCGCAGTACGCGAAGGACAAGGCCATCACGCCGCGGGATTGCGCGCAGGGGTGAGGGCGTGAAGCCGCTGCTCGCCGTCAACAACATCGAGGTCATCTACGACCATGTGATCCTCGTGCTGAAAGGCGTCTCGCTGCAGGTCCAGGAGGGCGGCATCGTCGCCCTCCTGGGCGCCAACGGCGCCGGCAAGACGACGACGCTGAAGGCGGTGTCGAACCTGCTCGGCGCCGAGCGCGGCGACGTGACGAAGGGCTCGATCGAGTTCCTCGGCGAGCGCGTCGAGCGGCTCAACCCGTCGGAGCTGGTGCGCCGCGGCGTGGTGCAGGTGATGGAAGGCCGCCACTGCTTCGGTCACCTGACGGTGGAGGAGAACCTGCTGACCGGCGCGCACACGCGCGCCAGCAACCGCTTCGAGACGCGCCGCGACCTCGAGCACGTCTACGGCTATTTCCCGCGCCTCAAGGACCGGCGCACGAGCCTCGCCGGCTACACCTCGGGCGGCGAGCAGCAGATGACGGCGGTGGGCCGTGCGCTGATGGCGCGGCCGAAGATGATCCTGCTCGACGAGCCGTCGATGGGCCTCGCGCCGCAAGTGGTGCAGGAGATCTTCGAGATCGTGCAGACGCTCAACCGGCGCGAGAAGGTGAGCTTCCTGCTCGCCGAGCAGAACGCCGCCATGGCGCTGAAGTACGCCCAGTTCGGCTACATCCTGGAGAACGGGCGCGTGGTGATCGAGGGTGCCTCGGCCGAGCTGGCCGAGAACGAGGACGTGAAGGAGTTCTACCTCGGCATCTCGAGCGGCCGCAAGAAGAGCTTCCGCGAGGTCAAGCATTACCGCCGCCGCAAGCGCTGGCTCGCCTGACGATTTGACGCAGGTCAACCTCGCCGCGCCGCCGCGGCGCTAGCCTCAGCGCACCCATATCAGGGAGGCGGCACCATGAAACGCATTGCTTTGGCGGCGGCGCTCGCGCTGGCATTCACGGCGGCGCATGCGCAGCAGCCCGCATCACAGCCCATCGTCATCAAATTCAGCCACGTCGTGGCGGAGAACACGCCGAAGGGCAAGGGCGCGCTCAAGTTCAAGGAGCTGGCCGAGGCCGGCACCAAGGGACGCGTCAAGGTCGAGGTATATCCGAACAGCCAGCTCTTCAAGGACGGCGAGGAGATGCAGATGCTGCAGCTCGGCAACGTGCAGATGCTCGCGCCTTCGGTGTCGAAGTTCGGGCCGCTCGGCGTGCGCGAGTTCGAGGTCTTCGACCTGCCGTACATCTTCGACAACTACAACGACCTGCATGCCGTGACCGGCGGCAAGGTGGGCAAGACGCTGTTCCAGAAGCTCGAAGGCAAGGGCATCATCGGGCTCGCCTACTGGGACAACGGCTTCAAGGTGATGAGCGCCAACAAGCCGCTCAAGGCGCCGGCCGACTTCCGCGGCCTGAAGATGCGCATCCAGTCGTCCAAGGTGCTCGACGGCCAGATGCGCGCGCTCGGCGCGACGCCCCAGGTGATGGCATTCTCCGAGGTGTACCAGGCGCTGCAGACCGGCGTGGTCGACGGCACCGAAAACCCGCCGTCCAACCTCTACACGCAGAAGATGAACGAAGTGCAGAAGTACGTCACGATGTCGAACCACGGCGTGGTCGAGTACGCGGTGATCGTCAACAAGAAGTTCTGGGACGGCCTGCCGGCCGAGGTGCGCAAGGCGCTGGACAGCGCCATGCAGCAGGCGACGAACTACGCCAACGCGATTGCCAAGGTGGAGAACGACGACGCGCTCGCCAAGGTGCGCGCGACGGGCAAGACGCAGATCCTGGAGCTCACGCCGCAAGAGAAGAACGCGTGGAAGAAGGCGCTCCTCAAGGTGCACCGCGACAGCGAGCCGACCATCGGCAAAGCGCTGATCCAGGAGATCTACAAAGAAACGGGGTTCGACCCCGCGAAGCTGTAAGCACTCGATGATGAAGGCGCTCGACCACCTCGAAGAGTGGTTGATCGCCTTCCTGATGGGGGCGGCGACGCTCGTCATCTTCGTCGCCGTCGTGCATCGTTACGCGTCCGGCATTCCGTGGCCGGCGTTCCAGGACTGGCTCCTGACGATCCACCTCTCGTGGGCGCAGGAGCTTTGCATCTACATGTTCATCTGGATGGCGAAGTTCGGCGCCGCGTACGGCGTGCGCACCGGCATCCACGTCGGCGTCGACGTGCTCATCAACCAGCTGCCCGGACGACCGCGCGCCGGCTTCATCCTCTTCGGCCTCGCGGCCGGCGCCTTCTTCACCGGCGTGGTCGGCACGATGGGCGCGAAGTTCGTCTGGGAGATCGGCCACACCGAGCAGGTGTCGCCCGACCTGGAGATGCCGATGTGGATCGTGTTCCTCGCCATCCCGCTCGGCTCCTACCTGATGTGCTTCCGCTTCCTGCAGGTGGCCTGGTCGTTCTGGCGCACGGGTGCCCTGCCGCACCATGACCATGGGCACGTCGAGGGCATGGAAGAAGTCAGGGACGAGGACCTGGTGCCGCTCGCCATGAAAGACAACCTGCACCCGAAAGAGCCCTGAGGAAGTCATGCGGTGACCGCGACCATCATCTTCGTGCTGCTCTTCGGCCTGATGCTGACCGGCATGCCGGTATCGATCTCGCTCGGCCTCACGGTGCTCGCCTTCCTCTTCGCCATGACGCAGATCCCGATCGAGTCGGTGGCGCTCAAGCTGTTCACCGGCATCGAGCGCTTCGAGATCATGGCGATCCCGTTCTTCATCCTCGCCGGCAACTTCCTCACGCACGGCGGCGTGGCGCGGCGCATGATCAACTTCGCCACCAGCATCGTCGGCCACTGGCACGGCGGGCTCGGCCTCGCCGGCGTGATGGCCTGCGCGCTCTTCGCCGCCGTGTCGGGCTCGAGCCCGGCGACGGTGGTGGCGATCGGCTCGATCATCCTGCCGGCGATGGTGAAGGCCGGCTTTCCCAAGCGCTTCGGCGCCGGCGTCATCACCACCTCGGGCGCGCTCGGCATCCTGATTCCGCCTTCGATCGTGATGGTGATGTACTCGGTGGCCACCAACACTTCCGTCGGCACGCTCTTCATGGCCGGCGTGGTGCCCGGGCTGCTGCTCGCCTTCATGCTCGGCGCGCTCACCTGGTGGCGCGCGCGCAAGAACAACTATCCGCGCATGCAGCTCGTCGCCGGCAGGAGCGGTGCGCAGGCCACCATCGCGACGCTCGCCGGCCTCTGCGCGAGCCTCTTCTTCATGGCGGCGCCGATCCTTGCGCTCTGGGTCCTGATCTCGAGCCTGCTGCCGGAAGGCGGCGGCTTCGTCGCCGTGCTGGCCGGCATCGCGTGGCTGCTCGCGGCACGCTTCCTGGTCGGCAGCGCTTTCGTGCTGCGCTGGGTGTTCACCGTCGCCTACCTTGTGACGCCGCCTTTCATCGTGTACTGGGCGCTGCGCCTGATCGTGCCGCAGGCCGGCATCCTGGCCGCCGGCATCCTGCTCGTCCTCTGGGTCTTCGCCGCCATTCCGCTCGCCAAGCGGGCGGACCTGGTGCAAGGCGCGGCGATCGCGGCAAGGCACGAGGCGCTCATCGTCTGGCGCCATTTCTGGCAAAGCATCTGGGGGCTGCTCCTGGTCATCGTCGTGCTCGGCGGCATCTACAGCGGCGTCTTCACGCCGACCGAGGCAGCGGCGATGAGCGCGGTGTACGCGTTCTTTGTCGCCGTGTTCGTCTACAAGGACCTGCGCCTCACGCAGATCCCGAAGGTGCTGCTCGACTCGGCGAACATGAGCGCGATGCTGCTCTACATCATCACCAATGCCGTGCTGTTCTCGTACCTGCTCACCTCGGAGCAGATCCCGCAGGCGATGGCCGACTGGATGATCGGGCAGGGCCTGGGCGCGGTGAGCTTCCTCCTGATGGTGAACCTGCTCCTGCTGCTCGCCGGCAACGTGATGGAGCCTTCCTCCATCGTGCTGATCACGGCGCCGATCCTCTTTCCGGTGGCGATGAAGCTCGGCATCGATCCGGTGCATTTCGGCATCCTCATCACCGTCAACATGGAGGTCGGCATGTGCCATCCGCCGGTCGGGCTCAACCTCTATGTCGCGAGCGGCATCACGAAGATGGGCATCACCGAGCTCACCATCGCCGTGTGGCCCTGGCTGCTGACCATGCTGGTCTTCCTCGTCATGGTGACTTACGTGCCGCAGATCTCCCTCTGGCTGCCGCGCGTCCTAGGGATGACGACGTAACGGCAGGGGATGACGACATGACGGCAGGGATGATGACCTGAGCGGCGTTTGATCTAAGTCAGTTGCCGCGGCTCTCCGGGCGGTACAAAAGCCTCATGAGCGACAGCGTTTCCCTGTGGCGCACCGAGCACGTGTACTTCCAGCGGCTGCTGAAGCTGCTGCAGGCGGAGCTCGACAATTTCCATCGCGGCGACCGGCCGAACTACGAGCTGATGCTCGACATCGTCTCCTACCTGCGCGAGTACTCCGACCAGCTGCACCATCCGCGCGAGGATGTCGCTTTCGCCCGACTGGCGAAGCGCTGTCCCGATCTCAAGCTCGAGCTGGCGCGGCTCGCGCAGGAGCACCGCGTCATCGCGCGTGCCGGCGAAACCCTGCGCCAGCATCTCGAATCGATCCTGAACGGCGTCATCGTCGAGCGTGCCGAGGTCGAGGTGGCGGCGGCGACCTATCTCGTCTACTACGGCAACCACATCGCCAAGGAAGACGAGCTGGTCCTGCTGCGCGCCGCCGAGCTCCTCACGCCGGAGGATTGGCAGGCGGTGAAGCAGGCGACGCCTGCGCCGGCCGATCCGCTCTTCGGCGAGCGGCCGCAGGAGCGCTATCGCGCGCTTCGCCGGCGCATCAGCGCCGAAGCCCACTGACATGTTCCAGGTGCGAATTCATGGCCGCGGCGGCCAAGGCGTCGTCACGGCCGCCGAGATGCTTTCCATCGCCGCGTTCCGCCAGGGCAAGTACGCCCAGGCGTTCCCGAGCTTCGGCTCCGAGCGCACCGGCGCGCCGGTGGTGGCGTACTGCCGCCTGGACGACCGGGAGATCCGCGTGCGCGAGCCGATCGTCGCGCCCGACGCGCTGATCATCCAGGACCCGACGCTGCTGCACCAGGTCGATGTCTTTTCCGGCGTTGCGCGCGACGGCTACATCCTGATCAATACGTCGAAGAGCTTCGAGGCGCTCGGCATCGACGAATTCATCGCCGGCTTTCGTGCCGAGCGGCTCGCCACCGTGCCGGCGACCGAGCTCGCCATGAAGTACGTCGCCCGGCCGGTGCCCAACGCGGCGCTGCTGGGCGCTTTTGCCGCGCTCTGCGGCATCATCTCGCTCGACTCGGTCCTCGGCGCCATCCGGGAGAAGTTCTCGGGCAAGCTCGCCATTGCGAACGTGGCCGCCGCCTCCGACGCTTACCGCAGGCTCGCGCATGCTGAAACAGCTTGAAGGCTCGCGAGCGGTCGCCGAGGCGGTCGCGCTGTGCCGGCCGGAAGTGATCTGTGCCTATCCGATCTCGCCGCAGACCCACATCGTCGAGGCGCTCGGCGACATCGTCGCCAAAGGCACCCTCGCGCCATGCGAGTTCATCAACGTGGAATCCGAATTCGCGGCCATGTCGGTCGCCATCGGCGCTTCGGCGGCGGGCGCGCGCGCTTACACCGCGACGGCGTCGCAGGGCCTGCTCTACATGGCCGAGGCGCTGTTCAATGCCTCGGGGCTCGGCCTGCCGATCGTGATGACGGTCGCCAACCGGGCGATCGGCGCGCCGATCAACATCTGGAACGACCACACCGATGCCATGTCGCAGCGCGACTGCGGCTGGATCCAGCTCTTCGCCGAGAACAACCAGGAGGCGCTCGACCTGCACCTGCAGGCGTTTCGCCTCGCCGAGGAGCTCTCGCTGCCGGTGATGGTGTGCATGGACGGCTTCATCCTCACGCACGCCTACGAGCGCGTCGACATGCCGACGCAGGCGCAGGTGGATGCCTACCTGCCGCGCTTCGAGCCACGCCAGGTGCTCGATCCGGCGGAGCCGGTCTCGATCGGCGCCATGGTCGGTCCCGAGGCGTTCACCGAGGTGCGCTACCTCGCGCACGCCAAGCAACGGCAGGCGCTCGAGCTGATTCCCGCCTGGGCCGACGAATTCCGCCGCATCTTCGGCCGGCAGAGCGGCGGCCTGACGCATGCCTATCGCACGGCCGATGCGGAAGTGATCGTCGTGGCGCTCGGCTCGGTGCTCGGCACGATCAAGGACACGGTCGACGAGATGCGCGCCGCGGGGGCGAAGATCGGCGTGCTCGGCGTGTCTTGCTTCCGGCCATGGCCGCTCGCCGCGGTGGGTTCCATGCTCG
>DATDCR010000273.1:0-5094 GCA_036524215.1 Burkholderiales bacterium | reverse complement strand
CCTCGGCGCCCATATGATGTATCCGAACACCCGCACGGTGCTCGACATCGGCGGCCAGGACACCAAGGGCATCCAGGTCGACGGGAACGGCATCGTCGCCAACTTCCAGATGAACGACCGCTGCGCCGCCGGGTGCGGCCGCTACCTCGGCTACATTGCCGACGAGATGAACGTGGGGCTGCAGGAGCTGGGACCGATGGCGTGCCAGTCGTCGCGGCCCGCGCGCATCAACTCGACCTGCACGGTGTTCGCCGGGGCCGAGTTGCGCGACCGCCTCTCGCTCGGCGAGAAGCGCGAGGACATCATGGCGGGGCTGCACCGCGCCATCATCCTGCGCGCCATGTCGATCCTGGCGCGCTCGGGCGGCATCCGCAACGAGTTCACCTTCACCGGCGGCGTGGCGAAGAACGAGGCGGCGGTCAAGGCGCTGATGGACCTCGTGCGCGAGAACTACGGCGAGCTCACGCTCAACATCAATCCCGATTCCATCTATACCGGCGCGCTCGGCGCGGCAACATTCGCCTGGCGGGCGGTGCAGGAAGAGGGCAAGCAGGCGGAACACCGGGAGGCCGCATGACCTACACCGTAGGCATCGATATCGGCTCGGGCGCCGTGAAGACGGTGCTGTTCAAGGACAACGAGTGGATCAGCAAGCGCATCGAGCGCATCCGGCGGCGCGATCCGATCGAGCTGGCGAAGCAGACCTTCGACGAGGTCCTGCAGGAGAAGAAGCTGAGCCCCGAGGACGTGGCCTACATCGCCACCACGGGCGAGGGCGAGAACGTCAAGTTCGCCACCGGCCACTTCTACTCGATGACCACGCACGCGCGCGGCGGGGTATTCCTCAACCCGGAAGCGCGCGCGGTGGTCGACATCGGCGCCTTGAACGGCCGCGCCATCTACATCGACGAGCGCGGCAAGGTGCTTTCCTACAAGATGACCAGCCAGTGCGCGTCGGGCTCGGGGCAGTTCCTCGAGAACATCGCGCGCTACCTCGGCGTCGCCGTCGAGGAGATCGGGCCACTGTCGAAAAGCGCCGCCACCCCGGAGAAAGTGAGCTCGATCTGCGCGGTGCTCGCCGAGACCGACGTCATCAACATGGTCTCG
This sequence comes from Burkholderiales bacterium, assembly GCA_036524215.1. Taxonomy (GTDB): domain Bacteria; phylum Pseudomonadota; class Gammaproteobacteria; order Burkholderiales; family SG8-39; genus SCGC-AG-212-J23. Next base: position 3,987 of record DATDCR010000273.1, on the reverse strand, counting down.
CGCGGCATCGCGACGCCCGACATCCTGAAGGGCATCCATCTGTCCATGGCCTCGCGCCTGGTGAAGCTGCTCAAGGTGACCGGCATCACGAAGGGCACGGTGCTCCTTACCGGCGGCCTCGCGCTCGACGAAGGGCTGCTGGCGGCGCTGCGCGAGGACCTGACCACCGAGAAGATCGCGGGGCTGAACATCGTCAGCCACCCCGATTCCATTTACGCCGGCGCGATCGGCGCCGCCCTGTGGGGCGCCTACCGGCACGATCGCCTGCGCGAGCTGCAGAGCCGCGCGGCGGCATAACCCTAGGAGGTAGAACCATGGCATTGACCATCAACGACGCCTGCACCCTCTGCGACGCTTGCGTGCCGGTGTGCCCCAACGAGGCGATCACGGCGGGTGACCCGGTTTACATCATCGACCCGGACAAGTGCACCGAATGCGTCGGCGCTAAGGACGAGCCGCAATGCAAGCTTGTCTGCCCGTCGGACTGCATCGTGCAGCACCCCGATTACCAGGAGACGCCGGAGCAGCTCGCGGAGAAGTACGCCGCGCTGCACGGCTGAGCCTGGCCATGGGTGACCTCGGGCTCGCTACCCTAGCCGCGCTGCTCGTCGCCGTTCGCCTCGCCTTCGCGGTCGCCGGCTACCGCTCCGGACTCGCCGCACGCAATGCGAGCCGGCGCATGGGCGGCAAGTGATGGACCTGCAGCGCCAGATCAGCCGCAAGCTGCACGAGGAGCACGTCGCCGTGTGCGATCTGCTCGATCGCTTCGAGCGCGCGCTGGTGCGCCTGCAGGACGCGCCCGCGGCCGACGACAGCAGCTTCAACCTGCTGCTCGCGCAAGTCGCCACCGCCCTGCAGCATGAGGTGAGCCAGCATTTCGCGCTCGAGGAAGAAGCCCTCTTCCCGCGCCTGCGCGAAAGCGGCGAGGGCGATCTCGCCGAGCTGCTGTTCGAAGAGCACGAGTCGGTGCGCGCGGTCGCGCACCCGCTGCTCGAGCTCCTCGCTCGCGCGCGCTCGGGCAGCCTCGACGCGGCCGGCTGGAAGGCCTTGAAGCTCTCCGGGCTCGAGCTGGTCGAGCGGCTCGGGTCGCATGCGCGCAAGGAGGAGGGCTCGCTCGTGCCGGTGGTCGACGAGATGCTCGACGAGGCGACCGACGACGAGCTCTACGCCACCTACGGCATGGGCTGAGCGCGCGATGCAAGGAAAGAAGAACGTCGCGCTCGGCCTGCTCTTTCTCGGTCTGTTCATGACCACGGGCTTCGCGCTCGGCTACATGCACGACCTCGCCGCCTCCAAGGAGGCCTGGATCGCGCAGTACGCCGAGGGCACGCACTTCGAGATCCGCATGGCGCACGCGCACGGCGGCCTGTTCGGCGTGATCAACGTCGCGATCGGCCTGGTGCTGCTCAAGCTGCCCATTGCAGGCAAGCAGGCGAGCGTGATCTCGTGGCTGGCGCTCGCGGGGCTGCTGATGCCGATCGGCATCTTCCTGCACGCGCTCGCCGGCCTGCCGCCGGTGCTGGTGCTCATCGGCGGCCTCGCCCTGATCGTGGCGACGCTGTGGACGAGCTGGGCCGCGTTCCGGCTTCCGTAGCGGGCGACCCGGCCTTCTGGCGCGCCGGCGCCATCAGCACGACGCTCGTCATGCTGGTGGTGCTCGCCTTCCTCACCATCGACAGCCTCGACGCGATCCGCGCCGGCGGCGCCCGCGTGCCCGCATACACGGTGATCAACCAGGAGATCGGCTACGCGCACGACGCCAGGCTCGGCCATGCGATGCCGGTGATCGGCGGCGAGCAGCTCCTTTTCGGCCGCAAGTACGCACCGGCGGAAGCGCAGGCGCTGATCGCGAAGGGCAAGCGGGTGATCCAGAGCCGCGCCTGCATCGATTGCCACACGTTCTTCGGCAACGGCGCCTACTACGGGCCCGACCTCACCAAGGCCTGGCTCGATCCGGCGTGGCGCGAGACCTGGATGCCGATGACCCGCCAGGCGACGCGCGAGGGCGCGATGGTCGAGTTCCTGATGCAGCCCGACCGCTATCCGAACTGGAGCCGCGTGATGCCGAACCTCGGCATCGACCGCGAGGAGGCCATCGCGCTCGTCGCCTACCTCAAGTGGATGTCCGCCGTCGATACCAACGGCTTTCCCGCCAACTTCGCCATGATGCAGCAGACGCGACCCGCACCCAGCCTGTCCCTGGCCGATGCGGGCGAGCGCGCACACACCACGCACTGCGCCGCGTGCCACCAGGCGGACGGCCTCGGCGTGCCGGGCCTCTTCCCGCCGATCGCAAGCGGCGAGCCCTTCACCGCGCCGGAGCGGCTGCTGAAGCCGCTCATCGAGCGCGGCTTCTACAAGGACGGGAAGATCGTGCAAGGCACCGTGCGCCAGCACCTCGAGATCGTGCTGCGCGGCATTCCGGGCACGGCGATGCCGGGCTTCGGCGATCGGCTCGACGAAGCGACGATCGCCGCCATCGTCACGTACCAGCGCAACGCCTTCGGCAACCGCAGCGGCGACACCGTGACCGCGGACGACGTCCGCGCGGCGCGCTGAGCCATGTACGCGTCGCAGCGCCTGGGCCTCAAGTACTTCGCCGCGGCGATCGTCTTTCTCGGCGTGATGCTGGTCGCCGGCCTCGCCGCCGCGGCGGCGTTCGTGCAGCCCGGCGTCCTGCTGCCTTTCAGCATCACGAAGATCATCCACATCGATGGCCTCATCGTCTGGCTCCTGATGGGATTCATGGGCGCCGTGTACTGGTTCCTGCCCGGCGAGCTCGGTTGCGAAACCGTAGGGGTCAAGGCGGGCGAGGTCATGTTCTGGATCCTCTGCGCCGCGGTCATCGTCGTGTTCGGCGTGTTCGTGGTCGTCCAGTACGGCGCGGGCGACGAATTCGCGCTGTGGTTCATCAACCAGGGGCGCAAGTACGTCGAGGCGCCGCGCTGGGCGGCGATCGGCGTGGTCGCGGTACTTTCCGTCTTCGCCTACAACATCGTGGCCACGGCGCTTCGCGCGCGCCGCATGACGGGCGTCCTCGCGGTGCTGATGATCGATCTCGTGCCGCTGGTGGCGCTCTACTTCGTCGCCTTCCCCGCGATCGACAACATGTCGGTCGACCTTTACTGGTGGTGGTGGCTGGTGCACATGTGGGTCGAGGCGACGTGGGAAGTGCTGATCGGCTGCATCGTCGCGCTCGCGCTGATGCAGCTGCTCAACACGCCGCGGCGCATCGTCGAGATCTGGCTCTACATCGAGGTGGCGCTGGTCCTCGGCACCGGCATCCTCGGCCTCGGCCACCATTACTTCTGGATCGGCACGCCGACCTACTGGCTGGGCATCGGCGGCCTGTTCTCCGCCTTCGAGCCGCTGCCGCTGCTCGGCATGGTGGTCCACGCCGTGTACGACGCGGGCACGCAGCACATGAAGACCACCAACCGGCCGAGCCTGTACTGGATGATGGCCGAGGCCTTCGGCAACTTCCTCGGCGGGGGCATGTGGGGCTTCATGATGACGCTGCCGCAGATCAATCTCTACTCGCACGGCACGCAGTGGACCGTGTCGCACGGCCACTTCGCTTTCTGGGGCGCCTACGCGTGCGGCGTGCTGTCGGTGGTCTATCTCGCCGTGCAGAAGGCGCGCGGCGGCGCCGAGCCGGCCGGCAGCGCGTGGAAATGGGCCTTCGCGCTGCTCAACATCGGCATGCTCGGCATGGTCGGCGCGCTCCTCATGTCGGGCATGGCGCAGGCCTTCTACGAGCGCGCCATCGGCGGCTCGACGCTGCAGGCCTTCATCGAGGCGCAGTCGAACCCGTGGTTCGCGCAGGGCATGGCGGTGCGCCTTGCTTTCGGCTTCGTCTTCGCGGCCGGCTACGTCTGCCTGGTGTACGACCTGCTGACGATGTGGCGGCGCAAGGCATGAACGGCAGCGACCTCCTGCTGAGCGCGACGCTGCTCGGGCTGTTCGTCTTCTTCGCCGGCGGCTACG
>DATDCR010000272.1:0-3960 GCA_036524215.1 Burkholderiales bacterium | reverse complement strand
GCCACCGGCATCCAGGCGAGCGAGCCGTTTTCCTGCTTCACCACCTCGCGCCGGTAGTTCGATGCATGGCACACCAGGCAGTCGATGTTCTCGAGCTGCGCGCGGCTCAACGTTTCCGACGGCTTCAGCCCGAGCCCGGCGTGGCACTTGGAGCAGCCGTTGCCGATCACCTTGCCCTGGTCGTTGGTCAGGATCGAGATCCACTGGAACGACGGATTGGTGCAGAAGTCGTTCGTCGAGTTGATCTTGCCGATCTTCTCGGCTCCGGCATTGAGGAGATTCGGCGCCGGCGCCTTCCACTGATAGTGGATCGAAGAGAAGGCATGCTTCGCCTGCTCCTCGTGGCAGGCGAGGCAGGTCGTCGTGCCTTCATAGCGCTGCACGAGCTTCTGGTGCGGGTTGACGAGCAGCGTGCCTTCGCCTTGCGGCTGTGCCTGCGTTGGAAAAGGAAGCGCGACGCACAGCATCATCAGGAAGGTTGCGAGCTTGCCCATTCGCTGGCTCCGGGTCGTGGTGGTTAGCGGCCGAGTTGCTTGCGCTGCTCGGGCGTGAGGACTGCATCGATCTCATTGCGTGCCGCGAGCTGCGAATCGAACATCTGCCGGCGCAGCGCGTCGACCTTCTTCTGCTGCTCCGCGATCGCATTGGTGTCGCTGCTATCCGAGCGATAAAGGCCGCGCAGCTTGAGCTGCTCGGCACGCATCTCGCTCATGCGGTCCCAGTTGGCGCGGCGGTGCTGGTCCTGCAGCGCGGTGATCCTGTCGCGCTGCTCGTCGCTGAGATCGAGCCGCGACAGCGAAGCACGCGGACCGTAGCCATAGCCGGAGCCGGCCATCATTCCCGGCCCCGGACCGTAGCCCGCCATCCACCCACGCCCCGGGCCGTAGCCTGGCCCTTGGGCAAGCACCATGCCCGCCGCCATGCCGACCACCGCGATGCCGACCTTCCATCCGAGCTGTTTCATAAGCGCGCTCCTTGACGAATCGCCTGGAATGCGGCCATTGTTGCTGCGCTGCGGCGGTGCAGCTTGACTTGCGTCAAGCTGACGTCTTATTTGCGAATATTATATTGAGCGATATATTGATGCCCGAGCCGAAAATCCCCGCCATCGATCTCAATGCCATGCAGCGCGCCGCGAACGGCGCCTGCGGGCTGATGAAAACGCTCGCCAATCCCGACCGGCTGATGCTGCTCTGCCAGCTGGCGCACAGCGGGGAGATGAGCGTCGGCGAGCTCGAGGACGCGCTCGGCATCCATCAGCCCACCCTCTCGCAACAGCTCACCGTGCTGCGCGACGAGGCGCTCGTAGACACGCGGCGCGACGGCAAGTTCGTCTACTACCGGGTCCGCCAGGGGCCGGCGCTCGCGCTGGTGGAGGCGCTCTACCAGCAGTTCTGCCGCAAGAAAAAGAAACGCTGACCCCGCTGTAAGCCGGCGCGCGGGTAGCGCAGCGCCTGCCCGCCCACCGCGCGCGCTTTTGCGCTGCGTCAAGGCGCCTGTCGTTATATCGGTAGATATTATGTCTATCGATATTCTATAAGCCGCTGAATCCACATCGCGCCGCGCGCGTCGGCCCGCCTCTCCCCGGCCACCCTGCGCGCCGCCCCGAGATTCCATTTCCAACCCTAAGGAGCAGCCATGTTCTGCACCACCGTGCCAAAGCGCGTGCTCGCGGTCCTCGTCGCCGGTCTCCTGATGCCCGTCGCGGCGCCGGCAGCCGATGATGAGCTCGGCAAGAAGATCGAGGCGCTGACGCGCGAGCTCGAGCAGCTGAAGAGCCAGGTTCGCGCGAACGAGGCGAAGACAGCCCAGGCGCGGGAGGCGAAGACGGCGGAGAGCAAATCCCTCGGCCGCTGGCTCAGCATCGGCGGCGACTACCGCTTCCGCGTCGACCGGCTGCGCGGCGAAACCAAGCCTTTTACCGACGTCAACGCGACGTTCCAGAACGTCCAGCAGAAGCTGCAGGCCGATTTCTTCGCCAACCCGTCCACCGCTGCCGGCTCCTCCACCTACTTTGGCGCTCCGGCCGCCGGCTCGATGTCCACCGCCGGCGCCCTCAGCGCGCTGATGCAGTTTTCCCAGGCGATGGGCGGTGTGCGAACCGCAGAGGAGGCACGCGCCTTCGTCTCGGCGCCGGCGAACCAGGGGCTGATCCAGGGGATCGGGGCCTTCGGCGTAGCGGTTCCGGCCTACAAGCCGGAAAACAAATCGCTCTACACGAACCGGCTGGGCCTCGATCTGCACGCCAAGGCGACGCAGGACGTCTCTTTCACGGGGCGCCTGCTCATGTACAAGACCTTCGGCGCGCAGGACGACAAGGCGGTCGTCAACGATGGCTCGGCGCCGTTCTTTGCCGACCGGGTGGGTGTGTTCGACGGAACGCTCGGCCATGTGCCCTCCAGCAGCGATCTCGCGGTCGACCGCGCCTACGCGACCTGGAGCAACATCGCCGAGCGCGACATGTGGTTCTCGGTCGGCCGGCGACCTTCCACCGGCGGTGCTTCGAGCCACGTCAAGCAGAACGCTGCGCGGCCCGGCACGGGCGGCGTGCCGTCGCTGCTCGTGGACTACGCCTTCGACGGCGCTACGCTCGGTTACGCGCCCGACATCGACGCCCTCCCGGGCGCCTACGGCAAGATCTGCTACGGCCGCGGCTTCGAAAGCGGCTTTCGCTACACCCCCGGCAACTCCCTCGCCGACACCGACATGATCGGCGTTTCGCTGGTGCCCATCGACACCGACCGCCTGCGCGTCTGGCTGCAATGGAACCGCGGCATGAACATCTTCGATGCGCCGACGATGAACGCGACCTACTTTGGTAATACCCAGCCGCGCGCCAATCTCGGCGACATCGACTGGTACGGCGCCGGCGTGCTGAGCACGCTGAAGAACGTCGGGCGCGGGGACCTCAACCTGTTTGCGGACTTTGGCCTCAGCCAGACGCATCCCAACGAGAACGTCTCCTCCCAGTTCGGCTTCCAGGGCTTGCTGACGGGCGCCTTCTTCCAGCCGGAGGCGCCGCGAGACAAGACCGGATGGGCAATCGCTCTCGGCATGCGCTATGACCTGCCTTCGCGGACCAAGCTGGGCCTCGAATACAACCACGGCTCGAAGAACTGGATCACCTTTGCGCCGGCCGCGGACGATATGTGGACCGCCAAGCAAGGCACGCGCGGCAACGTGTACGAGGCGTACGTGATCAAGGAGCTCGACAGCGCCCCGGTCTCCTCGCCGTTCGCGAAGGCGTTCTTCCGCTTCGGCTTCCAGTACTACGACTTCCAGTACACCGGCAGCAACAACTGGGTCGGTGCGCCGGTGAAGATCTCCGAGGTGAACGGCCAGATGATGACCCTCACGCCGCTGCGCAAGGCGTACGACCTCTATGCCACGTTCGAAGTGAAGTTCTGAAGGAGCGCATCATGAAAGCGACATTACATGCAGCGTTGTTGACGGCTGCGCTGGCGGCCGCGGCATTCGCGCTGCCGGCCATCGCCGAGGACGTCACGATCGTCGGACCGATCGTCCAGATCGATCTCGCCGCTGACGGTAAGTCGGCCACCGCCGTCCTCAAGGACAACAAGAACGGTGGTCTCGTCTACATCTACATCGCGGACGACATCACGCTCGACAAGTTCAAGGACAAGCGCATCCAGCCGGGCGACGAGATCCGCACGCGTTTCGAGAAAGGCGAGAAGAACCTGAGCAAGAGCTTCAAGAAGACGGCGGGTTGCTGACGAGCCGCTAGCGCTTCAGCGCGACGAGGTCGATCACTGCCGAGGGCCCCTGGTGGCGGCTGCCCTCGTTCAGCTCGGCCTCGTACTGGCGCAAGTCCTGGATCGCGAAGCCGGCAAAGGCCTGCCGCAGCAGCGCCTCCGTATACATGTTCTCGACCTGCTTCGGCCCGCCGGTGCCGAACTCGAGCTGCTTCGGCGTGTAGCCCTCGACAAGGAGCAGGCCGCC
>DATDCR010000271.1:0-14971 GCA_036524215.1 Burkholderiales bacterium | reverse complement strand
GATCCATCGGCGGCGGGTAGGCTTGATCTCGCGGTTGGCTACTGCAGCCAGCCACGAGCACGAGGAGGAGGACGGCGGTTATTTTCTTGTTCATGGCTCTCCCTTCAGGTTGTAGGCGCGCAGCGCCAGAACGGCGTTATTTGATGGGAAGCATAAGGCGCAACGCGCTCGGCGCACTGCGACACAATTCCCACATCAGTAGCGATACCTCGAGAACAGCGACCGAAAGCCGTTCAAGCAGCAGCGGGCGCGCTATGCGGTAAGTGTCGTGGAATAGACGACGTCAATTCAGCGGATTGCGAATTTCGATTTGATCTGTGCCTTGCGCAGCCGTACGCTTGGCCTCCCCGAAAGGAGATCAGTATGAAAGCGCTCAAAGGCACGAAGACGCACGACAACCTGAAGGCCGCGTTCGCCGGCGAATCGCAGGCGAACCGGCGGTATCTCTACTTCGCCGCCAAGGCCGACGTGGAAGGCCAGAACGACGTGTCGGCGCTGTTTCGCTCGACCGCCGAAGGCGAGACCGGGCACGCGCACGGGCACCTGGAGTACCTGGAGTCGGTGGGCGACCCGGCGACCAACCTGCCGATCGGTCGCACGCGCGAGAACCTGAAGGCGGCGGTGGCGGGCGAGACGCACGAGTACACGGACATGTATCCGGGGATGGCGAAGCAGGCGCGTGACGAGGGCTTCGGCGAGATCGCCGACTGGTTCGAAACGCTGGCGAAGGCCGAGCGCAGCCACGCCAACCGCTTCCAGAAGGCGCTCGACGTCCTCGCCGACTAGCCGTTCATGAAAGAAGGATCGCTCGAGGCTCCGACCCGGCACCCGCTCGACTGGAAGAGCGAAGCGTTCTGGGACCAGGCGAAGGCCGAGAAGGAGCTCGAGCGCATCTTCGGGATCTGCCACGGCTGCCGCCGCTGCGTCAGCCTGTGCACGACCTTCCCCACCCTGTTCGACCTGGTCGACGAGTCCTCGACCATGGAAGTCGACGGCGTGAAGAAAGCGGACTACGGGAAGGTGGTCGACCAGTGCTACCTGTGCGACCTCTGCTATATGACGAAGTGCCCGTACGTTCCGCCGCATGCGTGGAACGTCGACTTCCCGCACGTCATGCTGCGCGCCAAGGCGATCAAGTTCAGGCAGGGGGTCAAGTTTCGCGATCGGCTGCTCTCCGCCACCGATCGCAACGGCAAGCTCGCGGCCATCCCGGTCGTTGCGCAGACCGTGAATGCGGTCAACCGGTTCAAGCCGGCGCGCGCCGCGATGCAGGCGGTGCTCGGCGTGCACAAGGACCGCGAGCTGCCGCCCTATGCGCCTCGCAAATTCAGGTCGCTCGCCTCCTCGTCGAAGACGTTTCCCGTAAAGGACGGAAAGAACACGCCCGGCAAGGTGGCGATCTTCGCCACTTGTTATGCGAACTACAACGAGCCGGTCCTGGGACAGGACCTGCTCGCCATCCTCGAGCACAACGAGATTCCGTATGTGCTGGTGGAGAAGGAGGCGTGCTGCGGCATGCCCAAGCTCGAGCTCGGCGACCTGGAAGGCGTCGATGCGCTGAAGCAGAAGAACATGCCGATGCTCGCACGGTATGCGAAGGACGGCTGCGCGATCCTCGCGCCGATTCCGTCCTGCACATTGATGTTCAAGCAGGAGCTGCCGCTCATGTACCCGGACGATCCCGATGCCGCGCTGGTGCGCGACGCGATGTTCGATCCGTTCGAGTATTTCGTGCTGCGCAAGCGCGATGGGCTGCTGAAGACCGACTTCAAGCACGGCCTGGGCAAAGTCTCGTACCACATCCCCTGCCATTCGCGCGTGCAGAACATGGGGCAGAAGACGCGCGAGGCGCTCGAGATGGTGCCGGGCACGCAAGTGAGCGTGGTCGAGCGCTGCTCCGGCCACGACGGCACCTGGGGCGTGAAGACGGAGTACTTCGACAACGCCATGAAGATCGGCCGTCCCGTTTTCCGGCAGATGGCGGAAGCGCAGCCGCAGTATGTGAGCTCCGATTGCCCGATCGCCGCGCGGCACATCCTCCAAGGTATGGGCGAGGACGCCAAAGGCGCTATAAAGGCGCATCCGCTCACGCTGCTGCGCAAGGCCTACGGCATCTAAAAAGGGGACAGACCCTATTTTTCTCAAATGGGAAAAATGGGGTCCGTCCCTATTTATTTTCTTCCTTGCCGCGTGCAGCGCGCAGCCGCCGGCGCCCGGCCAGATTTCGTTCGCCCTGATGGGCGACACGCCGTACTCCGAAGGCGAAGCGCAGCGGCTCGATCGCCTGATCGGCGACCTCAACGCCGAGCCGCTTGCCTTCGTCGTGCACATCGGCGACATCACTTCGGGCCAGGGCCCCTGCACGGATGCCTGGCTCGAGGCGCGCAAGGCGCAGTTCGCGTCCATCAAGCATCCCTTCGTCCTGCTGCCGGGCGACAACGACTGGACCGACTGCCATCGCAGCGGCTTCGATCCGGTGGAACGGCTGCGCAAGTGGCGCACGCTCTTCTGCGGGACGGACGGCAGACTGAGAATGGAAGTGCAACGCGGCGAGTACTGCGAGCACGTGCGCTGGGAAGCCGGCGGCGTGCTTTTCGTCGCGCTCAACGTGCAAGGCAGCAACAACAACCTCGGCCGCAACGCCGCGATGGACGCCGAATACGCGGCGCGCATGAAGGCGGTCTTCGCCTGGATCGACGACTCGGAACGCGTCTTTCGCGAGCGCAAGCTCGGCAAGCTGGTGCTCCTCATGCAGGCAAACCCTTTCCTGCGCCCGCGTTCCGGGCCGAACGGGTTTGCCGCCCTGCTGGAGCGCCTGGACCGGCTGGTGGCGGACCATGCCGGGGCCATCATCGTGGTCAACGGCGACAGCCATACCTACCGCGACGACGCGCCGCGCAAGGGGCTGCGGCGCCTAGAGCCGTGGGGCTCCCCGCTCGTCAGCTGGCTGCGCGGCGCGATCGCCGGCGGCGACGTGCATGTCCATGCGGCGGGCCTGTACTAGCTTCGTGCTGCTGGTCCTCGCCGGCTGCGCCAGCGTGCCGCCGGACGCGCTTACCTTCGCCGTGCTCGGCGACACGCCGTATACGCAAGGCGAGATCGCCCGCCTCGACCGCCTGATCGACGACATGAACGAGGAGCGCCTCGCCTTCGTCCTGCACCTCGGCGACATCGGCTCGGCCGTCAATGCCTGCAGCGACGCATGGCTCGCGGCGCGCAAGCGCCAGCTCGGCCGCCTGCGGCACGACCTGATCGTGATCCCAGGCGACAACGAATGGAGCGACTGTCCGCGGCAGATGGAGCGGCTCGCCGCCTGGCGCCGCCTTTTCTGCGATGTCAGCCTGCCGGTCGAGCACCAGCCGGGCGAGTACTGCGAGCACATGCGCTGGCGGGCGGCCGGCTGGCTCTTCGTGACGCTCAACGTCCAGGGCAGCAACAACAACGTGCGCAACGCCGCCGAGCATGCGCAGCGCATGGCCGCGGTGCTCGCCTGGATCGACGATGCGGAGTCGCTCGCGCGCAGGGAGAACCTGGGCCTAGCGCTTTGCATGCAGGCCGACCCCTTCATCACGTTCCCGCATGACGGCTTCCTTGCGCTGCGCGAGCGCCTGATCGCGCTCGGCGCGCGCATGGACGGCCGCGTGATCCTGGTGCACGGCGACAGCCACACCTATCACGACGACGAGCCGATCCCCGGCGTGCGCCGCCTCGAGACCTGGGGCTCGCCGATCGTGAGCTGGATCCGCGGCGAGGTCGAGCGCGGCGAGCTGCGCTTCAGCGCGCCGCGTTACCGGTGATGCGCAAGCGACCGCCGAGCGCTTTCAGACGCTCGAGCAGCGCGCGGGCGCGCGCCGTCCAGGCGTTGCGGATCGCGCCCTCGACGCCGGCCAGCCCGGGCCGGTTCTGCAGGCGGCTGTAGCGCACCAGCGCGCTGGCGACCGCCTGCTGCAGCAGCAGCAGGTTCGCCGGCTTCGGCAGGTAGCGGTGGATGCGCGCCTCGTTGATGAGGCGAATGGCAAGCTCCGCATCGCCGGCCTCGGCGACGACCACGAGCTGCGTGTTCGGCGCCGCATCCTTCAGCACGCGAAGCAGGGCTTCGGGCTCCCTCGCGCGCGGGTCGAGCTCGCAGACCACGGCGCCGATATCCTCGTGCGACACGATCTCGAGCGCCGCGTCGTCGCTGGCGGCTTCGAGCACGTGCAAGCCCCCGGCGGAGAGCTCGCGGATGCTGCGCGCCATCGCCGCATCGCCGACGACGAGGACATTGCCGGCCACCGGCACGCGCAAGGCGCCGCCCGCGGCGGCCGCTTCGGCCGCGATCGCCACATCGACCGCCTCGGCGAGCGTGGCCTGCAGCTCGTCCTGCTGCCAGGGCTTGGAGATGAAGCGGAAGATCTCGCTCTCGTTCACCGAGGCCACGATGGCGTCGAAATCGGAATAACCGGTGAGGAGCAGACGCACCGAGTGCGGCGCGAGGCGCCGCGATTCGCGCAGCAGCTCGACGCCGGTCATGCCCGGCATGCGCTGGTCGCTGACGATGACGAGAAAGCGCCGGGCCTTGAGCCGCTCGAGTGCCGCCTCGGCGTTCGAGGCGCTTTCCACCTGGTACTGGCCTTCGAAAAGGCCGCTCAGCGCATGCAGCACGCGCTCTTCGTCGTCGACGAAGAGCACGGCAGGCTTCTTCTGCGGGGGAGGCGCCGGCTCGGCAATCCCCGTCGCGGCGCGGCGCAGCGCGCGCGCCTTGTCTGCCAGTCCGACGGGTGCGGAAGCCCCGCGCAACCGACCGAGCATGCCGCGCGCGGTCTGCTGCTCCTCCAGCCCCGGCGGCAGCGCGCCGAACATTTCGGCGAGCAGCGCCTTCGCGGCGACGACGTCGCTCGCCTCCTCGCCGTGGCCGGTGAAGCCGATCAGCTTGGCCTCGCCGCTCGCATCGACGAGCACGTTCTCGGCGCAGACATTGCCGTGCACTACCCCTCGGCCGTGCGCGTATTCCAGCGCCTCGAGGATCTGCACCACGAGCTGCGAGAGCGGCTCGAGGACGGCGCGGTAGCCGTCGGCGAGATGCTGGCGCAGCGACTTGCCCTGCACCATCTCCATGGCGAGCCAGGCCGCGGCGTCGTCCTCGCCGTATTCGTACATGCCGACGATGTTGGTGTGGTGCAGGTTGCCTGCGGCCGCCGCCTGAAGGCGCAGCCGCTCGAGGTAGGCCTGCACGTCGGCGGCATCGCCCTGCTTGGAGACGCGCTTCACCGCGACCTGGCGGCCGATCACCGGATCGAGCGTGCTGTGCACCGTGCTCAGGCCCTGCCCGCCGAGCTCGCCCATCACGACGTACTTGCCGATGCGCGCCATCAGGCGGCGAGCGCCTGCGGCGCGTTGACGGGCAGGAGCACGGTGAAGCGCGTGCCGGCGCCGGGCCTGGACTCGACTTCGAGCTTGCCGCCATGGCGCTGCACGATGCGGTACGAGATCGAAAGGCCGAGACCCGTGCCTTTGCCGACCGCCTTGGTGGTGAAGAACGGATCGAAGATCTTCGGCAATACGTCCTTCGCAATGCCCGGCCCGTTGTCGATCACGTCGATCGCCACGTGGTCCGGGTCGCGCATCGACGTGCGCAGCTCGATCGCGCCGTCGGCTTCGCGCGTCGCCTGCGCGGCGTTGACGATCAGGTTGAGCAGCACCTGGTTGATCTGCGACGGCGCGCAGCTCACCGGCGGGATCTGGCCGAAGGTCTTCCTGACCACGCGCTTGCCGAGCTGGGGCTGCGCGATGCGCAGCGTCGCCTCGATGCCCTGGTGCAGGTCGACCTGCGCCACGCTGCCGCGCTCGAGCCGGCTGAAGTCCTTCAGGCTCGCGACCAGCTCGCCGAGCTGCTCGATGCCGTGCAGGCCGTCGGCCAGCTGCGCCTCGAGCGACTCGAAGCGCTTGTCCTGCAGCAGCGCGCGCACGGTAGCGAACTGCGCGGCGAGCGCCGCCTCGTCGGTCTTCTCCGCCTGCAGGAGCTCGAGCAGCCATTGCGTCTCGCGCGCGAGGCGCCCCGCCTCGCCGGCGCGCGTGCGTACCGCCTCGAGGCTCGCCTTCACGTAGGCGAGCGGCGTGTTCACCTCGTGCGCGAGGCCGGCGACCATCTGGCCGAGCGAGGACATCTTCTCGCTCTGCACGAGCATCGCCTGCGACTGCTTCAGCTCCTCCATCGCGCGCTCGAGCTCGCGCGTGCGCTCGCGCACGCGCTCTTCGAGGCCGACGTTCGCCCGGCGCAGTGCAAAGGCAAGGAGCGCGACCAGCACGAGCACGCCGGCCGAGTAATAGAGGAGCCAGGCCCGATAGCGCTCGGCGCGTGCGAGCGCATCGTCGAACGCGTGCTCGAGCACGAGCGACAGCCGGTCGAGGCGCGGCGCCACGGCGACGAGCCCGCTCAGGTCCTCGAGCGGGTCGTCGGCGCCGATGCGGCGCAGAAGGCTCGCCTTGCTTTCGAACGCCGAGCGCACTGCGCCGAGCGCGCGCCCGAGCTCGGCATGCGGCAGGCGCAGCGCCTGCAGCTCGAGCCAGGCATAGGCGGCATCGAAGGGCGCCGGCTCGAGGCGGCCGCTCGCAAAGCGCGCCGCAGCGAGCTGCGCGTTCCAGCGCTCGTCGATGCCGCGCAGCTGGACCAGCGCCGAGCGCGCGGCGTTGCCGGCGGCGAGATCGATCGCGCCGGATTGCCAGTAAAGAAAGGCCCACCCCATGCCGAGAATGAGCGCCACTGAGCCGTACACGAAGGCACGGACTAGCCTCATTGCGAGACTCCCCTAAGGGGCGAGTATACGGGCTGCGCTCAGCGCACCACGCTGTCGATCAGGACCTTGACCCCGGAAGCATTGTTGGCGACGGCGGCGCTCGCGCCCTGCAGGTCGCCCGGCGTCGGCTGCACCCCGCCCGATTTCGCCACGCGCGCGGTGACCACGATGCGCGGGAACGCGGACACCGTCATGCCAGGCGCCATGGCCATGGCGTCGGTGAGCTGGAATTCCAGCGGCAGCTCGCGCGCCTTCACGCGCAGCACCGCCAGCGGCGCGGGCGGGCCCTCGGCGGCGCGCGCGAACACGAAAACCGTGTCTTCCGGCTTCACATCTTTTTTCAAACCGGCGGCGAGCTGCACGGTGCCGCGCACGCCGGGATGTCCCTTCGTCGCCTGCTTTTTCTCCACCTGCTTCTTCTCCGCCTGCTTCTTCTCGCCCTGCTCCTTTAGGGGCGCAGGCGCTATGCCGGCGAGCTTCCTCGCCTCGTCCACATTCCCCTGGATGGCGCGCGCGTCCTCCGAGTCGGCCGCCACGAGCGGCAGCATCCGGCTCCAGGTCGCGGCCGCCTTCGCATAGTCCTGCCGCTCGAAGGCCACCGTGCCGGAGAGGGCGAGCGCCTTGAGGTTGTTCGGGTCGATCTCGAGCGCGCGCTCGATCAGCTTCTCCGGTTCGCCGGACAACGCAGTTGCTCCCGAGCCGCCGCGCGCCATGGCGAGCGCATCGGCAAAATCGGCGAGCAGCTGCGCGTCGCGCGGCGAGCGCTCGGCGGCCTTGGCATAGGCACCGACCGCCTTGTCGAAGCGGCCGAGCGCCGTATAGGAGCGGCCGAGGAGCTTCCAGCCCTCCGCGTCTTCCGGGTTGTCGCGCAGCTTGCCGGCGAGGCGCTCCACCATCGCTTCGAACTGCACCGCGTCGGCCGCGGCCTGGTGCGGGTCGAGGGCCCGCGGGTCGAGGCCGCGCGGATCGCCGGCGACGTAATACACGGCAAGCGCGACGAGCGGCACGGCAAGCGCGAGGGCGAGGGCGGCCTTGCGCCCGCCGGGCCGCGTCACCGCCGTGTCGGCGGCCGTCACGTCCTCCAGAAGGCGCGCTTCCAGCTCGACGCGGGAGCGCTCGTAATCGGCTTTGCTGACCGCGCCGGAAGCGAGGTCGGCCTCGAGCTCCCTCAGCTGGTCGCGGTAGATCGAGACGTTCGCCTCGCGGCGGGAAAGGAGCACGCCTCCCTTGCCGCGCAAGAGGGGTCGCAGCACGTACGCGAGCGCCGCCACCGCCAGGGCCGCGCCGATCAGCCAGAAAGTGATCATTCGAGCAGCTTCGCCGCGCGCTGGCGCTCGGCGTCCGAAAGCTCGGCCTCGGGCACGCGCCGGCGCCGCAAGAGCCGCACGAGGAAGTAAAGGCCGGCCAGCAGGAAGACGAAGGGCCCGACCCAGAGGATGAAGGTCGCGGCCTTGAAGGGCGGCCGGTAAAGCACGAAATCGCCGTAGCGCTCGACCAGGAAGTCGATCACCTGGCGGTCGGACTTGCCGGCGGCGACCTGCTCCTTGATCTGGTTGCGCAGGTCGACCGCGAGCGGCGCATTCGACTCGGCCAGCGTCTGGTTCTGGCAGACGAGGCAGCGCAGCTCGTGCGAGAGCTCCATCACGTGCCGGTCCAGCGCGGAATCCTGCGCCCATGCCGTCGTCGCGACGAAGGCGAGAACCGCCGCAAGCCTAGTTGCCACTGCTCAGCTCCTTCACCAGAGGCTGCACTTTCTTCTGCACCACGTCGGCCGTGAGGGGGCCGATGTGCTTGTAGCGGATGACGCCCTTACGGTCGATGACATACGTTTCCGGCACGCCGTAGACGCCGTAATCCATGCCGATGCGGCCGTTCTCATCGAACGCGATCAGCTCGTAAGGATTGCCGTTGCGCTTGAGCCAGGGCAGCGCTTCGGTGCGCGCGTCCTTGTAGTTGAGGCCGATGACTGGCGCCATGCCGGAACGCGCGATCTGCGTGACGACCGGATGCTCGACCAGGCACGGCGGGCACCACGACGCCCACACGTTGAGGATCCAGACCTTGCCGATCATGTCCTTTTCCGAGAAGCGCTTGTCGGGCTCCATGAGCAGCGGCAGCTCGAAGGCCGGCGCCGCCTTGCCGATCAGCGGTGAAGGCACTTCGCGCGGATTCAGGCGCAGGCCGACGGCGAGCAACACCACCAGCGCGACGAACGCTCCGACCGTCCACGCCAGCCGCTTCATGCGGCGACCCGCGCCGCGGCTTCGCGGCCCTTCGCCGGCAGCGTGACGCGGTAGCGGCGGTCGCTCGCGGCGAGGATGCCGCCGAGCGCCATGATGACGCAGCCGCCCCAGATCCAGTCGATGAAGGGCTTGTGCTGCGCCTTGACCAGCCAGGCGCCGTTGGGCAGCGGATCGCCGAGCGAGACGTAGAGATCGCCGGTCAGTCCGGGCGAGATGGCGGCCTCGGTCATCGGCATGTTCTGCACGGTGTAGAGCCGCTTTTCCGGATACAGCACCGTGACCGGCTTGCCGTCGCGCGTGACGCTCACCTTGGCGCGCGCGGCGACGTAGTTCGGGCCTTTCACGCGGTCGTCGACTTCGTCCAGGCGGAAACTGTAGGCGCCGAGCGAGATGCTGTCCCCGGGCTTCATGTTGGCGTCGTGATCGGTCTCGTAGCTCTTCACCAGCGTCACGCCGACCACGAACACGGCGACGCCGATGTGCGCGATCACCATGCCGAGATGGGCGCGCGAGCCGCGCGGGCGCTTCCTCAGGCTGAGGATGCCGGTCAGCGCCACCCAGAGGGCGAGCGCGAGCCCCAGCCCGGTGAACGCGCTCCAGCGGCCGAAGGCAAGCGGCAGGAGCAGCCCCACGGCGATGCTCACGCCGAGCGCCCAGCGCAGCAGCACGGCCAGCTCCGGCACGCTCGCCTGCTTCCAGCGCGCGAGCGGTCCGACGCCCATCAGGAACAGCGCCGGCGCCATCAGCGGCACGAACACGGCCTCGAAGTACGGCGGGCCGACCGAGATCTTGCCGGTGCCGAGCGCGTCGACGGCCAACGGGTACAGGGTTCCCAGGAAGACCGTTCCGGCCGCAGCCGCGAGCAGCACGTTGTTCGCGAGCAGGAACGACTCGCGCGACACCGGCGCAAAGGAACCGCCGAGGCCGATGCGCGCGGTACGCCAGGCGTAGAGCGCGAGCGCGCCGCCGATCATGAAGGCGAACAGCCCCAGGATGAAGATGCCGCGGCGCGGATCGACCGCGAAGGCGTGCACCGAGGTGAGCACGCCGGAGCGCACTAGGAAGGTGCCGAGCAGCGAAAGCCCGAAGGCGACGATGGCGAGAAGGACGGTCCAGCTCCTGAAGCTGCCGCGCTTCTCCGTCACGGCGAGCGAGTGGATGAGCGCGGTGCCCACGAGCCAGGGCATGAACGAGGCATTTTCCACCGGATCCCAGAACCACCAGCCGCCCCAGCCGAGCTCGTAATAGGCCCAGCCGCTGCCGAGGCAGATGCCGAGCGTGAGGAAGACCCAGGCGACCGTGGTCCATGGGCGCGACCAGCGCGCCCAGGCCGCGTCGAGCTTGCCCGAAAGGAGCGCCGCGACCGAGAACGCGTAAGCGACCGAGAAGCCGACGTAACCCATGTAGAGCATCGGCGGGTGCAGCACCATGCCCGGGTCCTGCAACAGCGGATTCAGGTCGCGGCCATCGGGCGCCGGCGGCAGCATGCGGTCGAACGGATTCGACGTGAAGAGCATGAAGGCGAGGAAGCCGAAGCTGACGATGCCCATCACGCCGAGCACGCGCGCCGTCATGTCCTCCGACAGGTGGCCGCTGAAGATGCTGACCGCGGTCATCCACACGCCGAGCATCAGCGTCCAGAGAAGGAGCGACCCTTCATGGCCGCCCCAGACGCCGGCGACGCGGTACTGCAGCGGCAGGGCGCTGTTCGAATGCTGCGCCACGTAGGCGACGGAGAAATCATTGTTGACGAAGGCATACGTCAGGCAACCGAAGGCGAAAGCGACGAGCAGGGCCTGCGCCTGCGCCGCAGGGCGCGCCACGTTGATCCAGGCGATGTTGCCCTTTGCGGCGCCGACGATCGGCACGATGGCCTGCACCAGCGCAATGGCGAGCGCGAGGGAAAGGGCGAGCTGGCCGAGCTCGGGGATCATGGCTGCTTCACCGTTTTTTGTGCTTTCTGCGCCTGGTCTATGGCGTGCTGCGCATCGGGCGGCGTGTAGTTCTCGTCGTGCTTCGCCAGCACCTCGCGGGCGGCGAAGATGCCGTCGTTGCCGAGCTGGCCCTGCGCGACCACGCCCTTGCCTTCGCGGAAGAGATCGGGCAGCTGGCCGCGATAGACGACCTTCATCGTCTTGGCGGTGTCGGTGACCTCGAAGCGCACGTCGACGCCTTCGCGCTTCAGGCTGCCCGGCACCACCATGCCGCCGATGCGGAAGGTGCGGCCGACGGGGGCCTCGTTCGCCGCCACCTGCGACGGCGTGAAGAAGAACACCAGGTTCTTGTTGAACGCAGTGAGGACCAGTGCCGTGGCGACGCCGATGGCCGCGAGGCCGAAGGCGATCCACATGAAGCGCTTATGCCGCGGTTTCATTTCTTTGAATCCTCTTTCTCAGCACGACGAGCTCGATGGCGAGCAGCACGAAGGTCACGCCGTACGAGCCCCAGACGTAGAAGCCGTAGCCGCCCATGTGCCAGAACTCCGCAAAGGTCCAGTTCATCCGTTCTCCGTGATCTCGCAGCGCACGCGCCACAGCGCGACCGCGATGCTGTACATCCAGAAGCAAAGCGCCATCAGCAGCATGCCGACCAGCATGGTCTTCGCCATGGTCGGCGCGCGCGTCAGGCTGACGGAGGCGCCCTGGTGCAGCGTGTTCCACCAGTTCACCGAGTAATAGATGATCGGCACGTTGACCACGCCGACGATGGCGAGCACCGCGCCGGCGCGGTCGGCGCGGCGCCGATCGTCGATCGAGGCCTGCAGCGCCATGAAGCCGAAGTAGAGAAAAAGCAGGATCAGCTCGGAGGTGAGCCGTGCATCCCACACCCACCACGTGCCCCAGGTCGGCTTGCCCCACAGCGAGCCGGTCCACAGCGCGATGAACGTGAAGAGCGCGCCGGTCGGGGCGAGCGAGCGCGCCATCATGCCGGAAAGGCGCGTATGCATGGCGAAGCCGATCGCCGCCCAGAAGGCCATCACCACGTACAGGAACATCGACATCCAGGCCGCCGGGACGTGGATGAAGATGATGCGATAGGACTCGCCCTGCTGCGCATCGGTCGGCGCGACGAAGAAGCCGACGTAGAGCCCGGCGATGCCGAGCAGCACCGCCAGCACCGCGCAGACGCGGGCGATCTTCCCGGCCAGCGGGAAGAAGGTCTGCGGCGAGGCGTACCAGAACCAGTGGATCGTGCGAGCCGTCATTCCGAAGAAATCCTTAGCGCGGCAGCCGTCGCCAGCGGCGCGAACGCCCCGGTCACGACCAGCATCGCCGCAAGCAGCAGCAACTGCCCATCGGGGCTCAATCCCGCCGAAGCCATCTCGACCGCGCCGGCGCCCATGATCAGCACCGGCACGTAAAGCGGCAGCACCAGCAGCGAGAGGAGCACGCCGCCGCCACGCAGTCCGAGGGTAAGCGCTGCACCGATGGCGCCGATGATGCTGAGAATCGGCGTGCCGAGGAGCAATGATAAGGCAAGCACGCCATAGAGCGCGCTGGCGACGTCGTATTGGAGGGCGATGATGGGCGCGATGAGGACCAGCGGCAGGCCGGAAACGAGCCAGTGGGCGAACGCCTTGGCCGCCACCACTATGCCGAGGGGCGCGGCGCCGAGCAGCATCTGCTCGAGCGTGCCGTCGGCATGGTCGCCGGCGAACAGGCGATTGAGCGAGAGCATCGAGGAAAGCAGCGCCGCCACCCAGATCACGCCCGGCGCGATCGAGCGCAGCAGGTTCGGCTCGGCGCCGATGCCGAGCGGGAAGAGGCTCGCCACGATGACGAAGAAAAGCAGCGCCGTGGCGACGTCGCTCCGGCGCCGCAGCGCGAGCAGCAGGTCGCGCCGCACGATGGTTTTCGCCGGGGCGAGGATCAAAGCTGGACCACGCGCGCCCGCGAGTCGATGCCCGCGGGCTGGTGCGTCGTATACACCACCGAAGCCCCGCGCCCGACGTGCCGGCTGAGGAGATCCTCGGTGAACGCGCTCGCCGCCGGGTCGAGCGCGACGAACGGCTCGTCCAGCAGCCACAAGGGGGCCGAGGCCGAGAGGAGCAAGCGCGCCAGCGCCGCCCGCCGCCGCTGCCCCTGCGAAAGCTTGCGCACCGGCAGCTCCGGCACCGAATAGGCCTGCAAGGCCGATTTCAAGGTTTCGCGGTCGAATGGAACGGCCGCCAGCCGGCAGGCAATTTCCAGGTTCTCCGCCGGCGTGAGGTCGTCCTTCACCGCCGCGGCATGCCCGATGTAGAGGAGCTCGCGCGAGTAATCCTCCGCCAGGTCCTGGATGCGCGTGCCCTTCCAGCGCACCTCGCCTTGGGTGGGCGTCAGCAATCCGCACAGGATGCGCAGCAGGCTCGTCTTGCCGCTGCCGTTCTGGCCGCTGACGCGCAGCAGCTCGCCGCCGGCGAGCGAGAACGATAGCTGCCGGAACAACGTCCGGCTGCCGCGCTCGCATTCCAGCTTGTCCGCTTCAAGCACATTGATATTGTTGCAGAAAGGTCTGACGCCATTGGGCCATAGGGCCCGATGACGGAATTGACTTGAATCAAACGCCGAGCGCTCCCTCGCCCGGCCAAGGACTTACGGGCGCGGCCGGCCTTGCAGGCTGACCCCCGCCTTGCCGCTCTGGGCGAGGCTCTCGAGGCTGTCGTAGGCGATCTGGTTGGCATAGCGACCGTTGTGATACCCGGCGCCCGGATCACGCAGGAGGAACGTGTAGTTGTAGACCGCCTGCATGAGGCGTGGCGTGTACGCCGGATACTTGTTCTTCGGATTGAGCTCCTCCGGGTCGATCTTGCCGTTGCCGTTCGTATCGGCGTGCCAGTACGGGTAGGCCTCGGGCGTGAAGGCGATCGCTACGCCGCCCACGGCTTTCGCATAGGTCTGGATCGCCTTGTAGAGCTCGGCCTTTTGCGCCTCGAGCTCCTTCGCGCGCCCTTCGGGCCGCCCGCCCTGATGGCAGGTGGTGCACTTCTCGGCTTTCAGGTGACCCCCGTGCGGCTCGTGGCAAGCCGTGCACGTGTCCATGCCCGGCACGTGCTTGAAGAATCCCGCGTACGACCTGTCTGGATATTCGTAGCCGACCTTCGCCTCGCCGCCGTAGCGCATCGAGCCGGCCGGGAAGTAATGCACGTGCACGAAGTTGAGCTTGGGATCCGGCGTGTCGGCCGGTAGTCCCGTGATCTGCTTATTGACGCTCACCGGCGATTCGATGCCCTGATGGCCGGTCATGCAAAGGTTGGCGTCGCCGTTGCCGCTGTCGACGCTGACGCCGCTCGGGAACGTGACCTTGGCGACCTTGTGGCGCTCGTAGGTCAGCATGTTGGCGTGGCAGTTGGTGCAGGCGAAGCCGTTCTTGACGTGCGGCTTCGGCGTCACCGTGCCATCGCGCACGTACTGCGCCACGCCTTCCGCGCCATGGCAGCGCGAGCACGGCACGGGAATTTCCTTTTCCTTGTCCCAGTAGTGAAAGGCCTTGCCGGCGCGATTGAAGTGGCCGACGCCCATCTCGATGCGTGCGCCCTCCGGAACGGCGTGCGCCACGGCGGCTGGTTTTTCGGGGAAACGCGCCGTGCCGGCCATGCAACCGGCCACGACTGCAACGGCGCAAAGGACCACCGCTCGCTTCATGATCGCTCCTTCAGATTCGGCCCGAAGGCCGCGAAGCAGGCGGCGTGCCCGAGGCTAGATCGACTCCGGCACCATGTCGATGGCGCCGCAGGGGCACTCTGCGGCGCAGAGGCCGCAGCCCTTGCAATAGTCGTAGTTGAACTGGAAGCGCTTGCCGGGGCCGAGCTTGATGACGGCGTTGTCGGGACACACGCCGTAGCAGTTGTCGCACTCGAAGCAGTTGCCGCACGAAAGGCAGCGGCGCGCTTCGTAGAGCGCGTTGCCCTCGTCCAGCCCCTTCACGACCTCTTCGAAGGTCGACTGGCGCCGTACCAGCTCGAGCGTCGGC
>DATDCR010000270.1:0-4315 GCA_036524215.1 Burkholderiales bacterium | reverse complement strand
ATGTTGATGATCACGCCTTTGCGCCGCGCCTTCATCTGGCGGTAGAACTCGCGGCACAGGTTGATGTAGCCGAACACCTTGAGGTCGAAGGCCGCGCGAAAGCGATCCTCGTCGACTTCCAGGATCGAGCCGCGCGGGGTCGAGCCGGCGTTGTTGACCAGGATGTCGAGGTCGGGGCATTTCGCCGCCAGCGCCTGCGCGCCGCCGCGCTGCGCGAGGTCCATGGCGTAGGTCGTCACCTGAACACCATGCTCGCTGGCCAGCTTCTGCCTGGCGGCCTCCAGGTCCGTTGCACTACGCGCGACGAGGTGCAGCTTGCAGCCTTCGGCCGCGAGGAAGCGCGCGATCGAAAAGCCGATGCCTTTCGAGCCCCCGGTAATGAGCGCCGAGCGCCCGCCGAGCTGGAGATCCATTACCTGCCCTCTATCTCGATGTACTTCGTCTTGTGCGCTTCGCGCGGCAGCGTGCCGGGCGCGAGCCATTCGATCGCCGGCGCCACGCGCAGCTCGCTCCTGAAGCGTTGCATCAATTCGCTTTCCACGTCGGGTGAACCTTCAACCCGCAAGCGCAGCGGCGGCTCCACGGCCGGGCCGGGTTTCGACAGGCGGATGCGGAAGTGGCCGGTGACGCGCGGCGCGAACTCGAGAAGCAGCTTGCGGATCGCCTCCGGATAGATGTTGACGCCTTTCACGATCAGCATGTCGTCGGTGCGGCCGACGATCTTGAAGCGCATGCCCGGCATGCCGCACGGGCAAGGCGCGGTCCAGACCTGCAGCAGGTCGCCGAGCGCGTAGCGCATGAACGGCGCGCCTTCCCAGTCGATGAAGGTGAATACCATCTCGCCGACGGCGCCTTCGGCGAGCTCGATCGGCTTCCTCGTGTGCGGGTCGACGAGCTCGAGCACGCAATGGTCCTCGGACACGAAGTGCATTCCCTTGTATTCCTCCGGCGGCTCGTCGCACGAGATGCCGTGGAACGCGTGCCCGCCGCCGGTATGGTCGAACACCTTGGCGCCGAAGCCGTCGGCGAGCTTGCGCCGCACGGCGGGATTGCCGCCGCCGGGCTCGCCGACGCAGAAGAACCAGCGGAAGCCGAGCTCGCGCGCGGGCTTGCCGGTGTGCTTCTCGCATTCGTCGATCAGGTACTGGCCGAAGGAAGGCGTCGCGATCAGGGCCTGCGGCCGCGTGAGATTCGTAAATTCGAGCACGCGCTGCGTGCCGCCCTCGATGCCGACCGGCACCACGCAGGCGCCCATGTGCTGGATGCCGTCCGAGAGCGGCAGGCCGCCGGTGAACATCGAGAGCGAGACCGCCTGGATCATGACGTGGCCGGGGCGGATGCCGGCGCGCCAGTACTTGCGCGCGTGCATCTCGTTCACCACGCCGACGTCGTGCGCCGTCACCGTATAGAGCGTCGGCATGCCGGTCGTGCCCGAGGTGGCGCTGACGCGCACGATCTTCTCCGGCGGCGCGCAGGCAAGGAGCGCCGTCGGCGAGCCGAACTCGGCAAGCGAACGCTCCTGCACCTCGCGATGCTCGTCCTTCGTCATCAGGGGGACGTGGGTGAAGTCGTCCAGGCTGCGGATGTCGGCAGGCGCGATGCGCGCAGCGTCCATCTTCTCTCGGTAATAAGGCGAGCCGGCGTAGTTGTAGGCCACCTGGCGCTTCAGGCGCTCGAGCTGCAGCGCGCGCATCTCCTCGCGCGGCATGCGCTCGATGCGCTCGTTCCAGAGCTCACGCATGCGGCTGGCAGACCTCGAAGAGGAGGCCCGTAACCGCATCGGGCTCGAAGAAAGCGACGCGGCCGTGCGCGCCCTCGCGCGGGAAGCCGGCCATCGGCTCGAGGCCGCGCGCTTTCAATTCCGCGATCGATTGATCAACGTTCTCCACGCGGGCGGAGATATGGTTCAGGCCGAGCCGCTCGCCCATCACCTTGCGGGCGAACTCCGATCCCCGGGTGTACTGCAGGAGCTCGATGGTCACGTTCTCGGCGTGGAACTCGGCGACCCGCAGGCCGACGTCCGGCAGCTCCTTGATCTCGGCCTCGCCGAAAAGCACGCCGAGCCTGGCGACGGCAGCTTCCAGGTCGGCCACGATAATCCCGATGTGATCAATTCTCTTCATAGCCGTAATCCTTGCGCGCCGCCTCGATGCTGACGACGCCGTTGCGCACATCGGCCTCGACGAGCGCGCGCGGCCGCTCGCGCGGATCGCCGTAGCCCCCGCCGCCGCCGGCGAGCTGATGGAACACGGTGCCTAGCGGGATGTCGCGCACGATCTCCTTCGTCTTCACTTCCCTCGCCTCGCCGCTCGGGTATCGAAGGGTTATTTCATTGCGGCTTCCGGGCTTGCCGCCGAAGAAGCCGAAGGCACGCGCTTCCTCCTCGACGCCGTCGCCGAACGCGACCCCGGTCACGTTCTCGCCGCGGATGACGAACTCGGTCTCTACGCCCAGGCCGCCGCGCCAGCGGCCGGCACCGGCTGAATCCGCGAGGTACTCATGCTTGAGCAGGAAATGCGGATCGTGGATCTCGAACATCTCGTAGTCCTGGGCGAGGATGCCGCCGGCGCAGTTGATGAGGCCGATGTGGTCGTAGCCGTCGGCGCCCCAGGTCGCGCCGGAGCCGCCTTTCAGCGAAAGGAACAGGATATCGACGTACGGCCGCTCGTGGCGCGGGTCCTGCCCCGAGATGGCGAAGCCGAGGAAGCGGTTCCATCCCGCCGTCACCATCTTCGGCAGCGCCTGCGCAAAAGCGCGGAACACGGCGTCCGAGGTCGGACCGGTCAGCGAATTGCCGAAGGTGGTCGCTGCGGGGAAGCCCGCGTTGAGGAAGGAGCCTTCCGGGTTGATGATGCGGATCGGGCGCAGGATGCCGTCGTTGTGCGGGATGTCCGGATTGATGAGCATCAGGAAGGTGAGCAGCAGCGCCGAAGCGCTCGCCGAATACGGCGCGTTGACGAAGCCCGGCGTCTGCGGCGAGGAGCCGGTGAAGTCGAAGCTCACCTCGTCGCCGCGCACCGTGACCGCGAGGTTGATCTTCATCTTCGAGCCTTCGGTGACGCCGTCGTAGAAGGCCCACGACTCGCCGCGATAGGTGCCGTCGGGAATGGCGCGGATCTCCTTGCGCACCATCTTCTCGGTGCTGTCGAAGAGATGCTCGAGCAGCGACTCGAGCCGCGCGCGGCCGAAGCGCTCGACGAGCGCGAGGTAGCCGCGCTCGCCCACCGTGCAGCCGCCGACCTGCGCCTTGATGTCCTCCTCGACGATCTTCAGCCGGATGTTGGCGAAGATCAGGTTCCAGACATCGCGCCGCAGCTTGCCTCGCTCGACGATCTTGACCGCCGGAATGCGCAGCGCCTCCTGCCAGACCTCGCGCGCCTCGGGGTTGTAGCCGCCGCGCACCGCGCCGCCGATGTCGGCCTGGTGGCCCTTGCACGCCGCCCAGGCGACGAGCCGCTTGCCGTGGAAGATCGGCTTGAACACCGCGACGTCGTTGTTCTGGTTGCCGCCGCTGAAGACGTCGTTGTGCAGGATCACGTCGCCGGGATGGATGTCGTCGCCGAAGAAGCGCAGCACGTTCTCGCACGCCGGCTGCAGCGCGAAGGCGAGCACCGGGATGTACTCGGTCTGCTCGAGCATGCGGCCCTTCGCGTCGTACAGGCCGGTGACGAAGTCGCGCGCCTCGTTCAGGATCGGCGAGCGCGTCGTGCGCAGGAGCGTAAGGCCCATCTCCTCGGTGATGGACTTCAGGCGCCGCTGCAGCACCGAGAGCTGGATCGGGTCGATCCTGGTCTTCTTCATTGCGTCAGCACGCAGTTGCCCAGGGCGTCATACTGCGCGCTCCAGCCGCGCGGCACCACGATGGTGGTGTTCACGCTCTCGATGATCGCGGGCCCGGCGAGACGATTACCGTGGCCCAGGCGGTCGCCGTCGTAAACGGGGGTTTTCACAAAACGTCCATCCCAGTAGGCATTGCGCCGGCCCTTCAGTGTATGAACAGCGCTTGCCTTGCCGCGCGGCTCGCGCTCGAGCGCGGGCTTGCGCGTGGTGCCGATCGCGCCGAGGCGCAGGTTGAGGAGCTCTACCGGCGTGCCCTCCTCGCGCAGCGAATAGCCGTAGAGCGCGTCGTGCCGCTCGTGAAAGCGCTCGCGGATGGACTTCCAGTCATCGACGAGCTTCGCCGGCACGTCGACGTTCACTTCATGGTATTGGCCGAGGTAGCGCAGGTCCATGCTGTAGAGAAAGCGCTGTCCCGCCGGCGCAATGCCTTCAGCCTTCAGCGTCGCGCGCGCCTCGCGCTCCATCTCGGCGAGCA
>DATDCR010000269.1:0-4001 GCA_036524215.1 Burkholderiales bacterium | reverse complement strand
TGTTCTTCTACATGGTGTTCGAGCACTCGATCGTGAACATGTTTCTGTTCCCCGCCGGCCTGCTGCTCGGCGCGCACTTCACGGTGGTCGACTACCTGCTGTGGAACGAGATCCCGACCGTGCTGGGCAACCTGGTCGGCGGCCTGTCGTTCACCGGCCTGACGCTGTACGCCACGCACGTGAAGACGGCGCCGAAGACAAGTGTTCTCCGACGCGCTGCCTGACTTGCTTGACGGCGGCCCGCGGCTGAAGATCCGGGTCGGGCAGCATTCGGACCGCGGTCGCAAGGCGGTCAACCAGGACTTCTTCGGCTGGCGTGCCCCCGCGGAGCCGCTGCTCACGTCGAAAGGCATCGCCATCGCGCTTGCAGACGGTATCGGCTCGAGCGACGTGAGCCAGGTGGCCGCCGAGTTCGCCGTGATGGCCTTTCTCGACGACTACTACTCCACGTCGGAGACCTGGTCGGTGAAGAAGTCCGCCGACCGCGTGCTCGCGGCGGCCAATTCCTGGCTCCACTCGCGCACCTGCCACAGCTCGTATCGCTACGAGAAGGATCGCGGCTACGTCTGCACGTTGAGCGGACTGGTGCTGAAGGGAACCACGGCGCACCTGTTCCACGTCGGCGACACGCGGGTATACCGGCTGCAGGGCCTGCTGCCTGGTAACGGGCTAGAGCAGCTGACGCAGGACCATCGCGTCCGGGTGGCGCAGGATGAGAGCTATCTGAGCCGCGCCGTCGGCTTCAATTCCCAGCTCGAGATCGACTACCACGCGCTGCAAATCGAGCGCGGCGACGTTTTCGTGCTTGCCACCGACGGCGTCTACGAGCACGTCGACGCGGCGTTCGTCGCCCGGGCTATACGGGATGCGCGCGACGCGCGCGGCAACCTGGACGACGCGGCGCGCGCGATCGTCGCGGAGGCATACCGCCGCGGCAGCGCGGACAACCTGACCGTGCAGATCGTGTCGGTCGAGAACCTGCCCGAGCCGGGCGACGGCGGCCTGCGCGAGCAGCTGGCGCGGCTCGCGCAGCCGCCGTTGCTCGAAGCGCGCGCCGAGATCGACGGCTACCGCATCGTGCGGGAGATCCATGCCTCGGCGCGCAGCCGTCTCTACCTGGCCGAGGATCTCGAAACCGGGAGGCGCGTGGTGCTGAAGACGCCCGCCGCCGACCTGCAGGGCGACCCGGAGCTGCTCGAGCGCTTCATGCTCGAGGAATGGATCGCGCGGCGGCTGAACAGCCCGCACGTGCTGAAGCCCTATCCGCAGACGCGCGAGCGCCGCTTCCTGTACGTCGCGATGGAATACCTGGAGGGGCAGACCCTCGCGCAGTGGATGACCGACAACCCGCAGCCCGACCTCGAGACGGTGCGCGGCCTCGTCGAGCAGATCGCCCGCGGCTTGCAGGCCTTCCATCGCATGGAGATGCTGCATCAGGACCTGCGTCCCGAGAACATCATGATCGACAAGACCGGGACGGTGAAGATCATCGACTTCGGCTCGGTCTGCGTGGCGGGCGTGGACGAGCAGGCGTCGCCGGAGGCGCGCGCCAGGATCCTCGGCACGCTGCAATACACGGCGCCGGAATATTTCGTCGGTGACCCCGGGAGCGAGCGCGCGGACCTCTTTTCGCTCGGCGTCATCGCCTACCAGATGCTTTCGGGCCGGCTGCCGTACGGCGCGGAAGCCGCCAGAGTGCGGACGCGGGCTGCCCAGCGCAGGCTCCGGTATGCCACGGTACTGGACGAGCAGCGCGACATTCCGCCGTGGATCGACGTGGCGCTCAGGAAGGCGGTCCACCCCGAGCCGCTCGAGCGCTATGAGGCCCTGTCGGAATTCGTCTACGACCTGCGGCACCCCAACTCGGAACTGCTGCGCCGCGCGCCGCTCGTCGCACGCAATCCGCTCGCCTTCTGGCGAGGGGCGTGCGCGGTGCTCGGCATCGCCGTCTTCGTTCTTCTTCTGCTGCAATTCGGGTTGTGACGCAAGAGCAGGTGGACCTGGTGCAGCGGACATGGCGGGCCGTGCTGCCCGTCGGGGATACCTTCGCCGAGCTGCTCTACGGCCGGCTGCTCGCGCTGGACCCGCGGCTGAAGAAGCTGTTCCGCGACGACCCGGTCGAGCAGGGACGCAACCTGACCGCCATGCTGAGCGTCGCGGTCGGCAGCCTGCATCGGCCGGAAAAGATCGTCTATGCGCTGAAGCAGCTGGGCCGGCGCCACGTTGCCTATGGCGTCACCCGAAACGACTTCGCCAACTTCGAAGACGCGCTGCTCTTCGCGCTCGAGCACGCGCTCATCGAAGTGTTCAGCGCCGAGGTGAGGGAGGCGTGGCGCGCGGCCTACGCCTTCCTTTCACGCACAATGCTCGAAGGCGCGGGCGAGAACCCTATTCGGCCATCGACGCCGGCGACGACGAGCGCGTGAAGCGGTCGCGATACTTGTCGCGCGCCTTCTCGTAGCCTTCTTTCGCGTAGTCGATGCCTTCGCGCGCGACGTCCGCGGCCTGCGACTGCAGGTTCTGCCAGCCGCCGGCGCGGCGCGCCGCCCAGATCAGCACGCCGGTGATCGCCAGGCCGACTACCACCGCGGCGATGGTTCCCGGATATTCCGACGCGGTGTTGTAAGCGCTTCTCGCGCCCTTGGCAGCGCTTTCCCGTGCTGCATCGAATTGCTCTTTCATTGGCAGGCCTCCTAATGGTTAAGGAGGCCCGTGCAAGGCGCGTGCCGTGGCTTACTGCTCGGTGGTCTCGACCTTCCGGGCGAAGAGCGCCGGCAGCGGGCGCTCGCGCCGCGGCGCAGGACGGACGTCCTGGCGCACCGGCGTTTCACCCTCTTCCCGCATGCGCTTGCGCGCTTCCTCGACCTGCGCCTGGTACTCGTGGTTGACCGGTGTCGCCGGCACGCTGCTGCGGCGCTGGAAACCCTGGCCGCGGTTGCGATCGCGGTCGGTGTTTTGCCGCGACGCGTTGCGGTCCTGCCAGCCCGAGCCCGGGCTGCGGGGCTGGGCGGGGCGGGCGGGCCGGGCGTCGCGCTGGGGGCGTTGCTGTTGCTGCTGCGGCCGCCGCGGCTGCTCCTGGCGGCGAGCTTCCTGGCGCCGCGGTTCCTGCCGGCGGCCCTGAGGGCGCCGCGATTGATGATCGCGCGGCTCGGCCGGGAGGCGCGACGCCGTGCCGGGCTCGAAGCCCTCGATCACGCGGCTTTCGACCTTGCGGTTGATGAGGCGCTCGATCGCCGCCATGAGCGGACGGTCCTCGTGGCTGACCAGCGAAATCGCCTCGCCCTCGACACCGGCGCGGCCGGTGCGGCCGATACGGTGAACATAATCCTCGGAAACGTGGGGCAGGTCGTAGTTCACGACGTGCGGCAGCGAATCGATGTCGATGCCCCGCGCCGCGATGTCGGTCGCGACCAGCACGCGAACCTTTCCGTCCTTGAACTCCTCAAGGGCGCGCGTGCGCGCGTTCTGGCTCTTGTTGCCGTGGATCGCGTCGGCATTGACGCCGTCCTTGGTGAGCTGCTGCGCGAGGCGGTTGGCGCCGTGCTTGGTCTTGCAGAACACCAGCACCTGTTTCCAGTCGTTGGACTTGACGAGATGCGCGAGCAGCTCGCGTTTGCGGCCGGAATCGACCGGATGCGAGATCTGGGACACCAGCTCGGCCGGCGTATTGCGTCGGGCGACCTCGACGGTAACAGGAGCGTTCATGAAGCCGGACGCGAGCTTGCGGATCTCGTCCGGGAAGGTGGCGGAGAAGAGCAGGTTCTGCCGCTTGGCCGGCAGCAGCGCGAGGATCTTGCGGATGTCGTGGATGAAGCCCATGTCGAGCATCCGGTCCGCCTCGTCCAGCACCAGGATCTCGACGTGGCGCAGGTCGACCGTCTTCTGCTGCACGTGGTCGAGCAGCCGGCCGGGCGTGGCAACGAGGATGTCGACGCCGCGGCGCAGCGCATCGATCTGCGGATTGATGCCGACGCCGCCGTAGACGGTGATCGAGCTCAGCT
>DATDCR010000268.1:0-5263 GCA_036524215.1 Burkholderiales bacterium | reverse complement strand
GACTCGGTGGCGGAGAAGTTCTTCAATCGGACGAACGTCGACCACTTCCTGCTCGAATTCGATACGCCGCGCGCGGGCGGCTTCGCGCCTTTGCGCTTCGTGCCGAAAGACAAGGGCGTGGTGCTCGGCCTCGTCAGCTCGAAGACGCCGCAGCTGGAAAGCATGGATACGCTGAAACGCCGGGCCGAGGAAGCGGCCAGGTACATCGATCCTTCGCGCCTCGGCATCAGCCCGCAGTGCGGTTTCGCCAGTACCATGGGCGGCAATCCGGTCACCGAGGCGGACGAGCGCGCCAAGCTCAAGCTCTGCGTCGATGCCGCCGCCGCTATTTGGGGCCACGCATGAGCAAGGTGTACGCGCTGAATCTCTTCAACGTCGCCAGCAAGGACGAATACCTCGCGTATTCGAAGCGCTCGGCGAAGGAAGTGCAGGCGCACGGGGGACGCGTCGTCGCGCTCGGCAGGTTCCGCGAGGCGATGGTCGGCGCTCCGAAGCGAGAAGTGCTGATTCTCGTCGAATGGGATTCGAAGGAGGCCTTCGAGAGCTACTGCAAGGATCCGAAGCTGGCCGACCTGCATCCGCATCGCGTGAACGGTACCGCCGAATATCTCTGGCATCTCTTCGACAAGCTCGAAGACCTGCGTCCGCTCTTCAAGTAAGCGCATGAAGATCCTCGTGGCCGGCGCGGGGCCGGCCGGGCTGTACTTTTCGTATCTCGCCAAGCGGCAGCGGCCGGACTGGGAGATCCGCGTCGTCGAGCAGAACCCGCGCGATGCGACATTCGGCTTCGGCGTGGTGTTCTCTGAAAGGGCGCTCGACTTCCTGCGCGCCGACGATCCGGCCACGTACGACCTCATCACGCCGCAGATGGAGTCGTGGACCGATCTCACCGTCGTGCACCAGGGCACGGCGGTCGTCATCGACGGCATCGGCTTTGCCGCCATCGGCCGGCTGAAGCTCCTCAATCTCCTGCAGCAGCAAAGCGCGAGCGTCGGCATCGAGCCGCAGTTCCAGCGCGCGATTGCCTCCGCGGATGAACTGAAAGGCTATGACCTGGTGGTCGCCGCCGATGGCGCGAACTCCTTCGTGCGCCGGCAGGCGGATTTCGGCACCCGCATCGAGCACCTCACGAACAAGTTCGCCTGGTACGGCACGCGACGTCCGTACCGGACGCTCACGCAGACTTTCGTGCGCAACGGGGAAGGCAGCTTCAATGCCCATCACTACCGCCATTCGCCGCAGATGAGCACCTTCGTCGCCGAGTGCGATGCCGCGACGTGGCAGCGCGCCGGCTTCGCGACGATGGACGAAGCCGCGACGCTGAAATACCTGGAAGGCGTGTTCGCCGAAACGCTGCAGGGCGAGCGGCTCGTGTCGAACAAGTCAATCTGGCGCAACTTCCCGAACCTGCGGAACGACCGCTGGTCGGTGGGCAACACGGTGCTCATCGGGGACGCCCTGCGCACGGCGCATTTTTCGATCGGCTCGGGAACGCGCCTTGCGATGGAGGATGCCATCGCGCTCAACAAGGCCTTGATGGAGAACGACCGCCTGCCGCAGGCGCTTGCGGCATTTGAAGCGGCACGGCGTCCGATCGTCGAGAAGCTCGTGGCGGCGGCCGATGCGAGCGGCGCCTGGTACGACCGTTTCGCCGAGCACATGAATCTTTCGCCGCGCGACTTCGCCTGGCGCTATATTCAGCGCAGCGGGCGCATCGATCCCGAGCGCCTGGCCAAGACTTCCCCGAGATTCGCGAGAACCTGATCCATGCTCTTCCCTACTACGCTCGTCGGCAGCTATCCGCAGCCCGAGTGGCTCATCGATCGGCAGAAGCTCGCGGGACGCTTTCCGCCGCGCGTGCGCGCTCGAGAGCTTTGGCGGGTTGAAGAGAGATTCCTGAGAGAAGCGCAAGACGATGCGACCGTGCTCGCCATCCGCGCGCAGGAGCAGGCGGGCCTGGACATCATCACCGACGGCGAGATCCGCCGCGAGAGCTACTCGAACCGCTTCGCCACGGCGCTCGAAGGCATCGACATCGACCATCCCGGCACGGCGCTGGACCGCTCGGGACATCCGAATCCGGTGCCGCGCATCGTCGGCAGGATCCGCCGCAAGCATGCGGTCGA
Source organism: Burkholderiales bacterium (assembly GCA_036524215.1). Taxonomy (GTDB): domain Bacteria; phylum Pseudomonadota; class Gammaproteobacteria; order Burkholderiales; family SG8-39; genus SCGC-AG-212-J23. The sequence goes on along the minus strand of DATDCR010000268.1, from coordinate 3,137 downwards.
GGTCGAGGACCTGAAGTTTCTGAAGCGGCACACCGCCAAGCCGACGAAGATCACGGTGCCCGGCCCGTTCACCATGTCGCAGCAGGCGCAGAACGACTTCTATCCGTCGGCCGAGGAAGCGGCGATGGACTACGCCGTCGCCGTGAACGAGGAGATCCGCGACCTGTTCGCGGCCGGCGCCGACATCGTGCAGATCGACGAACCGTACATGCAGGCGCGGCCGGAGAAGGCGCGCGAGTATGGGCTGAAGGCATTGAACCGGGCGTTGGAAAATATTTCAGGTGTTACAGCAGTGCATATCTGCTTCGGCTACGCCGCCATCATCCATGAGCGGCCGTCGGGCTATTCGTTCCTGCCCGAGCTGGCCGGCTCGCCGGTGAAGCAGATCTCGATCGAGACGGCGCAATCGAAGCTCGATACCGCGGTGCTGGAAAAGCTGCCGGGCAAGAAGATCATGGTCGGCTGCATCGATCTCGCCGACATGACGGTGGAGACGCCGCAGCAGGTCGCCGATCGGCTGCGCAGGGCGCTGAAGCACGTGAAGCCCGCGGACGTCATCGTCGCCCCCGACTGCGGGATGAAATACCTGCCGCGCGAGGTCGCTTTCGGCAAGCTGCAGGCGATGGTCGCCGGCGCGGCAATGATGAGAAAGGAATATTCGCGATGAAGAGAATCCTGGTACCGATGCTCGCCGCGGCGCTCGGCGGCTGCGCCTCCGACGGCAGCATGGGCAGCATGAATCGTCCCTACGCCGAGCCCGGCATCCTGATCGGCGCGGCGGGCGGGGCCATCCTCGGCGCCGCTGCCTACAGCGGCAACCGCTCGCGCGGCGCCTTGATCGGCGCGATCGGCGGCGGCATCGCCGGCGGCGCGGTCGGCGCCTACATGGACAGCCAGAAGCGCGACCTCGAAAAGAACCTGGCCCACGAAATCAAGCTGCGCCAGGCCCGGGTGGACAAGCTGCAGAACAACATCGTGCGCATCACCATGACGGGCGATACCGGGTTCAACACGAACTCGACCGACATCAAGCCCGGCTTCCACAGCACGATGGACAAGATCGCCGACGTGGTCGTGCGCTACGGCAAGACGTCGCTGACCGTGGCCGGCCACACCGACGATGTCGGCAGCGCGCAATACAACCAGGGCTTGTCCGAGCGCCGCGCGCGCGCGGTGGCGCAGTACCTCGAGTCGAAGAAGGTGGATGCGGTGCGGCTCGCCATCGTGGGCAAGGGCGAGGCGATGCCGATCGCGAGCAATGCGAGCGAGGGCGGCAGGGCCGAGAACCGGCGCGTCGAGATCTACGTCGAGCCGGTCGTGGAAGGATCCTGATGCCTGAAAAAACCAAGAAGGGTATTGCCCGCGGGCTCACCAACTACGGCGACCCGGCGTTTTCGCTCTACCTGCGGCGCTCTTTCGCGAAGAGCATGGGCTATTCGAGCGAGATGCTCGAGCGCCCGGTGGTCGGCATCGCCGACTCCAAGAGCGGCTTCAACAACTGCCATCGCCACTTCCCCGAGCTCATCGAGGCGGTGAAGCGCGGCGTGCTCGCCGCGGGCGGGCTGCCGCTCGAGTTCCCCACGGTGTCGCTCGGCGAAGTGTTCCTCAGCCCGACCTCGATGATGTTCAGGAACCTGATGTCGATGGACGTCGAGGAGATGATCCGCGCGCAGCCGATGGACGCGGTGGTGCTGATCGGCGGCTGCGACAAGACCGTGCCCGCGCAGCTGATGGGCGCGGCGTCGGCCGATGTCCCGGCGGTCCAGCTCCTCGCCGGGCCGATGATGCCGACCTCTTTCCACGGCGAGCGCCTCGGTGCCTGCACGGACTGCCGCCGCTTCTGGGCCCTGCATCGCGCGGGAAAGGTCGATGCAGCCGGCATCGAGGAAGTGGAGGGGAATCTCGCGACCACCGCCGGCACCTGCGCGGTCATGGGCACGGCTTCCACGATGGCTTCGATCGCCGAAGCGCTCGGCATGGCGATGCCCGGCAGCGCGGCGATTCCCGCGGTGCACGCCGACCGGCTGCGTGCGGCGGAAGCGAGCGGCGCGCGCGCGGTCGGGATGGCGAAGAATCCGCTGCGGCCGTCGCAGGTCATCACGAGCCAATCGGTGGAGAACGCGATTCGCGTGCTGCTCGCGATCGGCGGCTCGACGAACGCGATCATCCACCTCACGGCGATCGCCGGGCGCGTCGGCGTCAAGGTCGATCTCGAGCGGCTGAACGCGCTTTCGGACTCGACGCCGGTGCTGGTCGACCTGAAGCCGACCGGGCAGCACTACATGTCGGACCTCTATGCCGCCGGCGGCATCGGCGCGGTACTGCGCGAGCTGAAGCCGCTGCTGCATCTCGATTGCATGACGGTGGCGGGCGTCTCGCTCGGCGAATGCATCGCAAAACACCCGGCCTGGGTGGACCGCTCGGTCGTGAAATCGATGAATGAACCGCTGAGCCGCGAGGGCGGGCTGGTCGCGCTCTTCGGCTCCCTCGCGCCGAAGGGCGCCATCCTCAAGCGCTCGGCGGCGGATCCGAAGCTATTCGAGAAAGAAGGCCGCGCGGTGGTCTTCAAGTCGCTCGACGACATGGCGGCGCGCGTCGACGATCCCGACCTCGATGTGACGCCGGACGATTTCCTCGTGCTGCAGAACGCCGGGCCCACCTCCGGCTATGCGATGCCCGAGGCCGGCTACCTGCCGATCCCGGCGAAGCTCGCGCGCGCGGGCGTGAAGGACATGGTGCGCATCTCGGACGCGCGCATGAGCGGCACCGCGTACGGCACGATCGTGCTGCACGTCTCGCCGGAGTCGGCGAAGGCCGGCCCGCTAGCGCTCGTGCGCAACGGCGACCGTATCCGCCTTTCGGTCACCCAGCGCAAGATCGACCTTCTCGTGCCGGAAAACGAGCTGCGGGTGCGCAAGGCCGCGTGGAAACCGCCGGTCGCGCCGGCGACGCGGGGCTACGCCAAGCTCTACATGGAGCACGTGCTGCAGGCCGAGGACGGCTGCGACTTCGACTTCCTGCGCAAATAATTCGGGGACAGAGCCCTAACTCCGTACGCTGCGCGCCGCTGGAGTTAGGGCTCTGTCCCCGAATTATTTGGGGTAGTCGTAGTTCAGCTCGAACTTGCCGCTGTTGTG
>DATDCR010000267.1:0-19636 GCA_036524215.1 Burkholderiales bacterium | reverse complement strand
CTCGACGACGGTGGTGGCGTTCGCCTCGGCGATGATCGCATGCCCCTCGATGCGCTGGCCGGCGCCGAGCGCCTCGCGCCGATAGAGCGGGGCCTCGCGCCACTCGCCGCCGGTGAACATGCGCACCGTCTCGACCGGCGCGGCGCCCGCGCGGCGGCTCGCCGGCTCCTCCGCCGGCGCATCGCCGGGTGCGATGGCCTCGACCGAAACGGCTTCGGCGATGAGGGCTCTGCCCGGCATGAGGAAGGAAAACTGCTGGCGGTAGGCGGCCTCGAACTGCGCCAGCATCTTCTCTTTCGAAGAAAGATCGACGATCAGGGCGGTATCGGTGCCGTCGTACTTCAGATGGACTCTGCGGGCTACGCGCACCCGCTCCGCCGGAACGCCCTGCAGCGCTAACTCATCGCGAGCCTCGATCGCCAATTCCTCGGCAATGTCCTCCAGCGAGCAGGAGTCGTCGAGCTTCATCTCCACCGCGCGCTCGCGCATCGCGCTCTGGTCGGCGAGCCCCATGCCATACGCCGACAGCACGCCGGCATGCGGATGGATGAATACGCGCGTCATGCCGAGCGCGTCGGCCACCAGGCAGGCATGCTGGCCGGCGGCGCCCCCGAAGCAGCACAGCGTGTACTTCGTGACGTCGTGCCCGCGCTGCACGGAGATGTACTTGATCGCATTGGCCATGTTGCCGACGGCGATCTGCACGAAGCCCTCGGCGACCTCCTCGGCGCTGCGGCCATCATTGATGGTCTTGGTCAGCCTGGCGAATTCCAGCTTCACCACCTCGGCGTCGAGCGCCTGGTCCCCCTGCGGCCCGAAGACGTGCGGGAAGAACTTCGGCTGGATCTTGCCGAGCATGACGTTGGCATCGGTCACCGCCAGCGGGCCGCCGCGCCGGTAGCAGGCCGGGCCCGGGTTCGCGCCGGCCGAATCGGGCCCGACGCGATAGCGCGAGCCGTCGAAGTGCAGGATCGAGCCGCCGCCCGCCGCCACGGTATGGATCGACATCATCGGCGCGCGCATGCGAACGCCGGCGACGCGCGTCTCGAATTCGCGCTCGAAGACGCCGGCATAGTGCGACACGTCGGTCGACGTGCCGCCCATGTCGAAGCCGATGATGCGATCGAAGCCGGCGCGCTCTGCGGTGCGCGCGGCGCCGACGATGCCCCCCGCCGGCCCCGAGAGGATGGCGTCCTTGCCCTGGAAGCGCCGCGCATCCGTGAGGCCGCCGTTCGACTGCATGAAGAAAAGCCGCACGCCGTCCAGCTCCGCGGCGACCTGGCTCACGTAGCGTCCGAGGATCGGCGACAGGTAGGCATCGACCACCGTCGTGTCGCCGCGGCCGACGAGCTTCATGAGCGGGCTTACGCGGTGCGACACCGAGATCTGCGTGAAGCCCGCCTCCTTTGCCATTTCCGCCACCACCCGCTCGTGGTCGGTGAAGCGGTAGCCGTGCATGAAGACGATCGCGATCGAGCGGAAGCCTTCGCCGAATGCCTCCCGCAGCTGCACGCGCGTCGCCTCCACGGCCAGAGGCGTGACGAGCTCGCCGCGCGCGCCGACGCGCTCCTCCACCTCGACCACCTTCTCGTAGATCATTTCCGGCAGCACGATGTGGCGCGCAAAGAGCTTCGGCCGGTTCTGATACGCGATGCGCAGCGCATCGCCGAAGCCGCGCGTGATGAAGAGCACCGTCGGATCGCCCTTGCGCTCGAGGAGCGCGTTGGTCGCCACGGTGGTGCCCATCTTCACCGCTTCGATCTGCGCTCCCGGGATCGGCGCACCCGGCGGCACGCCCAGGAGATGATGGATCCCGGCAAGCGCAGCGTCGGCGTAGCGCTCCGGGTTTTCCGACAGCAGCTTGTGCGTGACGATCGAGCCATCGGGCTTGCGCGCGACCACGTCGGTGAACGTGCCGCCGCGGTCGATCCAGAATTGCCAGCGACTCAAGAGAACGCCTTCCTCAATTGCGAAACGAAGCGCATCGTGAGCGCGATGCGCGCCGCGTCGATCGGCAGCGCCTGCGACGAGAGCTTGGCGATGACGAGCTGGTTGACGCGATCGACGAAGAGGTTCTGGCCGTGGATGCCGAAGCCGAAGACGAGCGGTGCTGCGCCCTCCAGCACGTACCACTTGCTTCGATAGCGCATCGGCAGGCCCGGGAAGAATTCGACGAAGCTGCCGGCGGCCCAGGCGGCGCGGTCGCCGTTGCGCTCGATATCGTCGATCCAGGGCGTGGGATGCTCGATCAGCCACTGGCCGACCCGGGCGAGATCGCGCAGGGTGACGCACATGCCGCCGGCAGCCCGCGACGCACCCAGCCGGTCGACGGTGATGTACGCGCTGCGCTCGGCGCCGAGCGGCTTCCACACCAGCTCGCTCATGAGCTCGGCATAGCGGCGGCCGGTCGCCGTTTCGATCACCAACCCGAGGAGATCGGTGTTCGGCGAAACGTAATGGAAGCGGCCGCCGTGCGCGCCATCGCTCCTTCTCAGAACTTGATAGAACGAGCGCAGATCGGAGGCCGCTTCGCCCGCCGCGAGCGGATTCCACCCCGTCGCCTTGCGGTAGTCGACGATGGGGCCGGTGGTGGCGAGGTAGTCCTCGTCGAAAGCCACGCCGGCGCGCATGTCGAGCAGATGGCGGATCGTCGCGCCCTGGTAGGCGGTCGCGGCGAGCTCGGGCAGCACATCGGTGACTTTGCGCTCGACCTCCAGGCCGAGCCGGCCGACCAGCAGCGCGAGCATCGACTTCGACACCGACATCAGGATGTGCGGCGTCTCGGCCGTCATGCCGTTGGCATAGCGCTCGAAGACGAGCTTGCCGCGATGGACGATGGCGAGGCCGTCGGTGTCGGTGTCCTGCAGGAACGCCTCGAAGGTCATCGGCTCGCCGCTGTCGGGCTCGATGCGAAGGCCGGAGAGATCGCGCAGCGCCGCCGGCAGCGGCGTCACGCGTTGCGGATCGTGCGGGATGTCGGCGCTGGGGATGAGCTCCCGCACATGGTGGAAGGCCCAGCGGTTGTACGGCGCGACGCGCCAGTTCGCGAGCGTGACCTGCGGCTTCATTAGAATCGAATGCTAGCTTGAATAACAAAGACACTTCGCTCGCGTTCACGCTCTTGCTCGGCTTCCTGATCGGCCTTTCGGCGCTCGGCACGGATCTCTTCGTGCCGGCGCTGCCGGACACGGCGGCGTGGTTCGCCGCGCCGGTGAGCGCGACGCAGATGACGCTGACCACCTATTTCCTCGGCCTCTCGGCGGGGCAGATCCTGTGGGGGCCGCTGTCGGATCGCTACGGCCGCAAGCCCGTGCTGCTGCTCGCCCTCGGCGTCATGCTTGCCTCCGCCATCGCGGCACCGCTGACGGGCTCGATCCTTTCGCTCTCGGCGGTGCGGCTGGTGCAGGGATTCGCCATGTCTGCCGGCATCGTGGTCGCGCGCTCCATCGTGCGCGACCTGTACAGCCACGAGCAGGCGGCGCAGCTTCTCGCCCGCGCGATGATCGTCTTCAGCCTGGTTCCGCTTGCCGCGCCGGTGTGCGGGGCGGCGCTGGCTTCGCAGGCCGGCTGGCGCGCGATCTTCTGGACCTACGCCGGCGTCGCGCTGGCCTTGCTCGCCGCCGTAGGCGTTGGGCTGCGCGAAACCGCCCCGGCCGGCCGCCGCGCCGCGCGTGCCGGTGAAATCGCGCGCACCTTCGCCGGCATCGCGCTCGATCCCCGCTTCCTTGCGCCGGTGCTCGTCGCGCTGTGCTGCCTGGCGGCGATCCTGTGCTGGGTGACGAACTCGTCCTTCACGCTGGTGCAGGGCGGCGGCGTCTCGATCCGCGCCTACGGCTGGATGTTCGCCGGCGTGATGCTCGGCCAGATCGCCGGCGCCTGGATCGCAAGCCGCTTCGTCATGCGCCTGGGCAATGCGCGCCTGCTGCGCGCCGGCGTATCGCTGGTCCTCTATGGCAGCGTCGCGGCCGCGGCCTTCGCCTGGGCCGGCGAGACGCACTGGCTGGCGCTCGTCGCGCCTTTCGCCGTCGTGCTCTTCGGCGCCGCGCTCGTCCTGCCGAGCGCTACCGCGCTCGCGCTCACCCCATTTCCGCAATCGGCCGGGGCCGCATCGTCGCTGGTCGGCGCCGCGACCTATATCGCGGGCGCCCTGCTGAGCGCGCTGCTTGGCGCGCTGTTCGACGGCACGGCGCGTCCCATGGCGAGCGCCGCGGCGATTGCCGGGCTCGGGGCCTACGTGTTCGAAAGGAGACTGGCTGTTGGAAAGGCTTGATACCGTCGTCATCGGCGCCGGCGTCGTCGGGCTCGCCATTGCGCGCGAGCTGGCGCTCGCCGGCCGCGAGGTCGTGATCCTCGATGCCGAAGACGCGATCGGCACGCATACGAGCTCGCGCAACTCCGAAGTCATCCATGCCGGCATCTATTACCCGCAAGGCTCGCTCAAGGCCGAAACCTGCGTCGAAGGCCGCCGCCTCCTCTATGAATACTGCGCGAGCCACGGCGTCCCCCACCGGCGCTGCGGCAAGCTGATCGTGGCGACCGACCAGGCCCAACTGGAAGAATTGAACGCCATAAGGGCAAAAGCCCATGCCAACGGCGTCGCCGACGTCGACTGGATCGCGAAACAAGAAGTCGCGCGCATGGAGCCCGAGCTCTTCTGCGTCGGCGCGCTGCATTCGCCTTCGACGGGGATCATCGACAGCCACGCGCTGATGCTCGCCTACCTCGGCGATGCGCAAGCGCATGGCGCGATGCTCGGCTTGAAAAGCAGGATGCAAAAAGCAATCGTTCGGCCGAACGGCTTCGAGCTGCACGTCGAGGGCAGCGAGCCGATCCTTTGCGGCGCGCTCGTCAACAGCGCCGGCCTGCGCGCGCCGAGCGTGGCCCGCTCGATCGAGGGCTTCCCGCTCGAGCGCGTGCCGCGCGAGCTCTATGCAAAGGGCAATTACTATTCTCTTAGCCGGCGCTCGCCGTTTTCACGACTGGTCTATCCCGTCCCCGAGCCCGGCGGCCTCGGCGTGCACGTGACGCTCGACATGGCCGGCCAGGCGCGCTTCGGCCCGGACGTCGAATGGGTCGAGCGCATCGGCTACGACGTCGACCCGCGCCGTGCGGACCGGTTCTATGCGGCGATCCGCCGCTACTGGCCGGCGCTGCCGGACGGTTCCCTGTCCCCCGGCTATGCGGGCATCCGGCCCAAGACCTCCGGACCCGGCGAGCCGGCCTCCGACTTCGAGATCCAGGGACCCGACGCGCACGGCGTCGGCGGGCTGGTGAATCTCTTCGGCATCGAGTCGCCCGGGCTCACGGCGAGTCTCGCCCTCGCGCGCATCGTGCGCGAGGAACTGAGCTAAGATCGATCATCTCTCAGGGAGGGAACCAAGATGATTTCCCGCAGAACGCTCATCGCCGCCGCCGCTTTCGCGGTGGTCGCGCTTCCGGTGCAGGCGCAGACGAAGTGGGACATGCCCACGCCCTACCCGGACAGCAACTTCCATACGAAAGGCGTGCGCGAATTCGCCGATCAGATCGCGAAAGCCACCGGCGGCAAGCTGCAGCTGCAGATCCACTCGAACGGCAGCCTGATCAAGCATCCGGAGATCAAGCGCGCCGTGCAGACCGGCCAGGTGCCGATGGGCGAAGTGCTGATCTCGGTTCTGGCGAACGAATCGCCCCTCTTCGCGTTCGATTCGAATCCGTTCCTCGCCAACAGCTACGCCAAGGAGCGCAAGCTCTGGCAAGCCGCCGGACCGCACATCGTCAAGCGGCTCGATGGGCAAGGCCTGCGCCTGCTCTACTCCGTGCCGTGGCCGCCGCAGGGCATCTATACGAAGAAGGAAATCAATTCGCTCGCCGACCTGAAGGGCAGCAAGTTCCGCAGCTACAGCCCCAACACGTCGCGCTTCGCCGAGCTGGTCGGCGCCATCCCCACCACCATCCAGGTGCCGGACATTCCCCAGGCCTTCCGCACCGGCCTGGTCGACGCGATGATCACCTCGGGCGCGACCGGCGTCGACAGCCAGGCGTGGGACTACCTGCAGTATTACTACGACACGCAGGCCTTCCTGCCGCAGAACATGGTCATCGTGAACAAGGCGGCCTTCGGCAAGCTGGCGAGCGCGGAACAGAAAGCGGTGCTCGCGGCCGCGAAGACGGCGGAAGACAACGGCTGGAAAACCAGCGAATCCGAGAACGAATCGTACGTGAAGACCATGGCTTCGCATGGCATCAAGATCATGAAGCCCTCGGCGAAGCTGACCGCGGAGTTCGAGGCGATCGGACGGCAGATGGCCGACGAGTGGTCCAAGAAGGCCGGCGCCGAAGGCGAAGCGATACTCAAAGCCTACAGCGGCAAGTAGCGCAGCCGCGATGCGCGCGGCGCTCGAGCTGCTGTACCGGGCATCCGGCCTCCTGGCCGGATTTTTTTTGGTTGCGATCGCCGTGCTGACGGCGGCCCAGATCGCGGGCCGCCTGCTCGGCCTGCCGGCGTACTCGTTCGATGATTTCGCCGGCTTTTCGCTCGCTGCCACCTCGTTTCTCGGTCTCGCCTACACGCTGCGCAAAAACGAGCACATCCGCATGACGCTGCTGCTTCATCACACGCGGCCCGCCGCGCGGCGCGCGATGGAGATCCTCTGCCTCGCCGTCGCCACGCTCCTCGTCGGCATGTTCGCCTGGTACACCATCGACATGACGATCACCTCGTACCAGCTCGGCGACGTATCGCAGGGACTCGTTCCGGCGCCGCTGTGGATTCCGCAGACCGGCATCGCGCTCGGCCTCATCATGCTGGCCATCGCCTTCGCCGATGACCTGGTGGCCGCGCTGCGCGGTCGTCCGACTTCGTACGCGCTCGCCGAGGCGGGAAGCGCCTCGACGCCGCCGACCTTCGAGCGCTGAGCATGGACTTCGCGTGGATGGCCATCGTCCTCGTCGCGGCGCTGGCCTTGCTGCTCGTCGCCGGCGTATGGATTGCGCTCACGCTGCTCGCCGTCGGCTGGATCGCGATGGTGTTCTTCACCCAGTCGCCGGCCGGCCCGCTGATGGCGACGACGACCTGGGGCTCGAGCACGAGCTGGGCGCTGACCGCGCTGCCGCTTTTCATCTGGATGGGCGAGATCCTCTTTCGTACCCGCATCTCCGAGGACATGTTCAAGGGCCTTGCGCCCTGGATGGCGCCCCTGCCCGGCCGCCTCATGCACTGCAACGTCTTCGGCTGCGGCATCTTCGCCGCGATCTCGGGCTCCTCGGCCGCCACGGCCGCCACCATCGGCCGCATCACCATTCCGGAGCTTCTCAAGCGCGGCTACGACGAGCGCATGGCGATCGGCTCGCTCGCGGGCGCGGGCACGCTCGGCTTGCTGATCCCGCCCTCGATCATCATGATCGTGTACGGCGTGGCCGCCGACGTTTCCATCGCGCGCCTGTTCGTCGCCGGCGTCATCCCCGGCATCGTCCTGATGCTGCTCTTCGCCGGCTATATCGTCGCCTGGGCGCTGCTGAATCCGCGCAAGACGCCGGCGCGCGAAGAGCGCACGACGCTGGGTGAAAAGCTTTACGCGGCGCGCAATCTCATCCCGGCGATCCTGCTCATCGTCGCGGTGATCGGCTCCATGTATACCGGCATCGCCACCCCGACCGAGGCGGCGGCGATCGGCGTCATCGGCGCCCTGATCCTCGCCGCGATCGGCCGCTCGCTCACCTGGCAGAGCTTCAGCGACAGCGTCATGGGCGCGACGCGCACCTCGTGCATGATCGCCTTCATCCTCGCCGGCGCGGCGTTCCTGACGGTCGCGATGGGCTTCACCGGCGTACCGCGCATCATGGCCGAGTGGATCGGCAAACAGGGCTTCAGCGCCGTGCACCTGATCGCCGTGCTGACCGTGCTCTACGTCATCCTCGGCTGCTTCATCGACGGCATCTCGATGGTCGTGCTGACCTCGTCCGTGATCCTGCCGTCGGTGAAGGCGGCGAACATCGACCTGCTCTGGTTCGGCATCTTCATCGTGCTGGTGGTCGAGATGGCGCAGATCACGCCGCCGGTGGGCTTCAACCTGTTCGTCTTGCAGGGCCTCACCGGCAAGAACATGTTCGACGTGGCGAAGGCGGCGCTGCCCTTCTTCTTCCTGATGGTCGCCGCGGTGGCGCTGATCTGGTTCTTCCCCGAGCTCGTCACTTTCCTGCCGAGCCGGATGTTCAAGCTCGGTTAGCCGCGCCTCTCAGCCGCGCATCTCATCCGAAGATCATCCGCCGCACCAAGCGCTTCATGCCGCGCGGATGCGCGGCGAAGCGCGGCAGCTGGTGCGCATCGGCGGCGTCATCGAGGAAGCCGGGATCCACGGTGACGGCCGAGCGGTAATGCCGGCGTGCGCTCTCGAGCGCCGCATCGTTCAGGTTGCCGTTCGGGTAGCAGAACTGCGTGACGGCGCGCTCGAGGCGCCTTTCGAGCGCAAAGCGGCTCTCCCGCATTTCGGCTTCCGTCTCTTCCGCCGTGAGGGACGTGAGGATCGGATGCGTCAAAGTATGCGAGCCGATGGTCACGACCTGCGGATCGAGCTTCTTCAGCTCGGCCCAGGGGGCGAGGTCGAATTGCGCCCTTTGCTCCCCGGTGGGCGAAAACCGCGGCGTCGCCTCGCGGATGCGCGCCTCGACCTGCCGGCGCTCGGCGAGCGGCAGCGTCTTCATCCATTCGATGAAGCCTTCGACCTCCTCCGGTGCTCCAACATGGGCGGCAAGCTCCCCCACCTCTTCCTTCGGCAACGAAAGAAGGCGCTGGCGAGCCTCGTGGTTCCACAGCCACTCGCCGCGATCGATCAAGCCCGGGCACACGAAGAAGGTGGCCGTCAAGCCGAGCTTGCGCAGGATCGGGTACGCCACTTCGACGTTGCTGCGCAGGCCGTCGTCGAAGGTGAGCGCGACGCGCGCACGCGTGCCGCTTCGCCTTCGTTGCGCCAGCGCGTCGAGCGGCACCACGGGAAAAGCCAGGCTGACACAGCGCAGCTGGCGCTCCAGCGCGGCGCCGTCGGCAGCGGGCGTGCCGTGGTACATGAGGATGCGATCATTGGCGAGGCCGCGCATGCGGGAATTTTTCCACCGCCGCACCACTTAGAATGCCGGGGTGCCTAGTCCTATCTACCTAACGGCGGACATCCGGCGCATCGAGCGGGCCATGGGCGAGGCCACCCCCTCCCTCATGGAGCGCGCCGGCGCGGCGGCCGCCGACCTCGCCGCGCAGCTCGCTCCCGATACGCAGAAAGACATCCTGGTGCTGGTCGGCCCCGGCAACAACGGCGGCGATGCCCGGATCGCCGCCGAGCGGCTGCGCGAGCGCTTCTTCCGCGTCACGCTGGCGACACGCCTGGACGAGATCGCGGACCGGAAATGGGCGCTCGTCATCGACGGCCTCTTCGGCGTCGGCCTTGCGCGCCCGGTGGAAGGCGAATTCGCACGCCTGATCGACTACGCGAACCGCCAATCGTGCCCGGTGCTGGCGATCGACGTGCCGAGCGGGCTCGATTCCGATACCGGCCGTGTGCTGGGCTGCGCCGTGCGGGCCACGCACACCATCACCTTCATCGCGCTGAAGCCCGGCCTGCTCACGCTCGACGGCCCGGACTGCAGCGGCGAGATCACCGTCGCCGATCTCGGCGTCACGCTCGAAGGCGAGAGCGCCTGGATCGCCGGGCCCGAGCTTTTCAAGTCCGCGCTCAAGCGGCGGCCGCGCAACTTCCACAAGGGCATGGCCGGCTCGCTCGGCATCCTCGGCGGCGCCGCGGGCATGACGGGCGCGGCGCTGCTCGCCGGCCGCGCGGCGCTCAAGCTCGGCGCGGGGCGCGTCTACGTCGGCCTGCTCGACGCTACGCTCGCCTTCGATTCGGGGGCGCCCGAGCTCATGCTGCGCCACGCCGACGACGTGCTCGGCTTCGACCTGACGGCGCTCGTCGTCGGGCCGGGCCTTGGCGAAGGCGACCGGGCCGAGACGCTTCTCGGCGCGGCGCTGACGAGCGATCTGCCGTGCGTGCTGGACGCCGACGGCCTCAACCTGATCGCGGACAACGCCGACCTGCGCAAGGCCTGCGCGCGGCGCAAGGCCGAGACGCTGATCACGCCCCATCCGGCCGAGGCCGGCCGCCTGCTGGCCGAGACGACGGCGGCGGTGCAGGCGAACCGCGTCAAGGCGGCGCGCATGCTGGCGGAAAACCTGAACGCGCACGTCGTCCTGAAAGGCCACGGCAGCGTGCTCGTCGCGCGCGACGGCCACTGGTTCATCAACCGTACCGGGCACGCGGGCATGGCGAGCGCCGGGACCGGCGACGTGCTGGCCGGCATCCTCGGCTCGCTTCTCGCCCAGGGCTACAGCGGCGAGACCGCGCTCGTCCTCGGACCGCACCTGCACGGCGCCGCGGGCGACGCGCTCGCGCGCAGCGGCATCGGTCCGGTCGGCATGACGGCGGGCGAGCTCATCGACAGCGCGCGCCGCCTGTGGAACGAGTGGCTCTGAAGAAGGCGATCACCGAGCTCGTCGTCGCGAACCGCATCCTCGCCAACGAGGACGTGGTCGACGCCTACGGCCATGTCAGCGTGCGCAACCCCGAGGCGCCGGAGCGCTTCTTCCTCGCGTACTCCAAGGCGCCGGCGCTGGTCGAAGCGGCCGACATCGTCGAATTCGACCTGCAGGCGAATCCGCTGCGCGCGGAGCGCCGGCCGCTGTATCTCGAGCGCTTCATCCATGCCGCCCTCTATGCCGCGCGACCCGACGTGATCGCGGTCGTCCATGCACATGCGGAAGACGTACTGCCCTTCGGCATCACGCCCGCGCCCCTGCGGCCGGTGATCCACTCGGGCGCCTTCATCGGCGAGCACGTGCCGGTCTGGGACATCGCCGAGCGCTTCGGCGAGCGCACCAACCTGCTCGTGACCAACATGGACCAGGGGCAGGACCTCGCGCGCGCGATGGGCAGCCACAGCGTGGCGCTGATGCGCGGCCACGGCTTTGCCGCCGCGGCGCGCTCGCTCATCGATGTCGTGCGCATCTCGGTGTACCTGCCGCGCAATGCGCGCGTGCAGTACAAGGCGATGCAGCTGGGCGAAGTGCAGCCGCTTTCGAGCGGCGAGATCCAGGCGCGCGCCGCGGGCGCCGGGTACAAGCCCGATTCGCCCGAGACGCAGCGCGCCTGGCAGTACTGGGCGCACCGTGCAGGCTGCGCCCAGCTCCTGGAAGAGCTCTAGAAGCGGATTCCCGCCTTGAGGCTGAGCGCCGTATCGGGACCGGTGCGGTCGAGCTCGGCGTTCATGTTGAAGAGCAGCAGCTTGAAGCCCGCGCCGATGAAGACCTTGTTCAAGCCGAAGTCTTCCTTCGCCAGGCCGCCGGCGTGCGGCTCGCTGCTCACCCACACGCGGCCGACGCCGGCGTAAGGCGTGAGCATTAGGAAGCCCTTCGAAGCCGAGATATCGAGGCCCTTCGTGTTCAGGTCGAGCTGGTCGACCCCGGTGAGGCGCGTATAGCTCGCGCGCACGCCGACCGCCGGCTCGGCGATGCCGCCCTTGAGGATCGCGTAGCGGCCCTGGACGCCCCAGAACTTGATGTCGCTGCCTGGAATCATGGCGTAAAGCGCCCCGACGTCGAAGCCGAGCGGCAGGCCTTTGTCCAGGCGCAGGGTCGGGATCGGCAGATAGGAAGGAATGCTTTCGCCGCTCACGCGGTTGAAGACTTCCGTATTGCGCACATGCGCCGCGGTCAGCGCGAGGCCGACATCGAAGCCGGTGATGCCGAGCGGCTCCGTCGGCGTCTGCGGGTGGTAGCTCAGCGCGCCGCCGAGGTCCTCGGACAGGGTGCGGAACTCCTGCTGGCCGAGGGTCTCCAGCTGCTTGATGTCGAATGCCCACGCCGACGCGGTAACGGCGAGCAGCAGTCCGCCGGCGAGCCCCTTGATCATTCTTCTCATAGTCTCTCCTGTAGGAATTGCAGAACCAGCACTTCGTCACGCCGCAGCGCCGCCCCGTGTCGCCGCCGGTGGCGGCGCAGGGGCGCGGGCTGCGGAATCGTTTCGCCCATCCGGTAAGCCTTGATCAGCACCGGATGCACGTAGTACTTGCGGCACACCGCGCGCGTGTTGCCGAGCCGCTCGGCCACCGCGTCGATCGCCGCGATCACGTTGCGATCGGTCTCGCGCCGGCTCGCGGCGGCGCCGAGCCGGCGCAGCTCCACCGCGGCGAGCATCGTTCCGCCCCAGGTGCGGAAATCCTTCGCCGAGATGTCGCGCCCGGAAAGCTCGCGCAGATAGTCGTTCACGTCGTCGGATGATACGAGGTGGCGGCGCCCCGCCGGATCAAGATACTGGAACAGCTCCTGCCCCGGCAGGTCGCGGCAGCGCTGGATGATGCGTGCAAGCCTGGGGTCAGCCACCGTGATCGTGTGCTCGACGCCGCTCTTGCCGCGGAAGCTGAAGCGCAGCATCGAGCCGTCGATGCGCAGGTGCCGCCGGCGCAGCGTGGTGAGGCCGTACGAGCGGTTCTCGCGCGCGTACTCGTCGTTGCCGACACGGATCAGCGTGCGGTCGAGCAGCTGCACCACCGTGGCGAGCAGCTGGCGGCGCGAAAGGTCGTCGGCGCGCAGGTCGCGCTCGATGCGCTCGCGCAGGCGCGGCAGCACCTCGCTGAATTCCAGCATGCGCCGGAATTTCGACCGGTCGCGCGCTTCGCGGTACTGCGGGTGATAGCGATATTGCTTGCGGCCGCGCGCGTCGCGCGCCGTGGCCTGCAAATGACCGTCGGGATCCGGGCAGATCCAGACCTCGGTCCACGCCGGCGGGATGGCGAGGCGCTCGAGCCTTTGCCGGATCCTGGGATCGGTGACGCGGGCGCCGCTGGGCGCGTAGTACGCCCAGCCGGTCCCCGCGCGCCGGCGCCGGATGCCGTCCGCACCATCGGTGACATACCTCAGCCCGGCCCGGCTGGCCGCGACGCGATTCGCCGCGCGCCCGGTGGCGGGCATCTCAGTCGATGCTGATGCCCGCGTTGCGGATGAGCGGGATGTAGCGCTCGAGGTCGCGGGCGAGCTGCGCCTCGGTGTCCGGGCCGGAGATCTGCAGCGGCCGCGCGCCGCGCTTCTGCAGCGCCGCCATCACATCGGGCGACGCGGCCACCTTGGCGAACGCCTCGCGCAGCCGCGCCAGCACGGGCGCCGGCGTTCCGGCGCGCGTGAAGTAGCCGGCCCAGGTCTCCCATTCGAAGTCGATGCCCGCCTCGCGCACCGTCGGCACCGCCGCGTGATAGGCGACCCGCGCGGCGGGCGAGACGGCGATCGCGCGCACGCGCCCGGCGTCGACATGGCCGCGCGCCGTGGAAGCGGCGTCGAAGAAAAGATCGACGCGTCCGGGAATCAGGTCCTGGTAGGCGGCCTGCGCGCCCTTGTACGGCACGTGCGTCACGACCACGCCGGCGCGCTGCCACATGAGCGCGGCGGCGACGTGCTGGCCGCTGCCGTTGCCGGCCGATGCGTACGTCAGCTTGCCCGGATTGGCGCGCGCGAACTCGACGATCTCCTTGAGCGATGCCTGTGGCAGATCGTTGCGCGCGACGAGCGTGTAGGAGAAGCCGGCTGCAATGCCGAGCGCCGAGAAATCCGCCTTCGGGTCGTACGGCAGGTTGCGATACAGCCCCGGATTGAAGACCAGGTTGGCCGACGCGCCGAGGAGCAGCGTATAGCCGTCGGGCTCCGCCTTCGCGACCGCATCGGTGCCGACGCTGCCGCCTCCGCCCGGCCGGTTCTCGACGATCACCGCCTGGCCGAGCGCCGCGCCGAGCGGCTCGGCCAGCGTGCGCGCCACCAGGTCGAATCCGCCGCCCGGCGGCTGCGGCACGATCACCTTGAGCGGGTGCGCGGGGAAGCCCTGCGCCACCGACAGCTGGGAAACGGCCGCCAGAAGGAATGCCAGGATCAGTCGCATCGGTAGAACGCCTCCCGTTGTTGGCGGCTGATGGCCGCGAGGTCCTCCGCATCGCTCGACCTGGCGAGGCCGGGCTCGAGCTGGGCGAGCCGCTTTTCGAGCTGCGCGGTCTGCGGGTCGCGATTGAGCGCGGCGAAGCGCGCGCGCAGATCCTTCGTGCTGCGGTTCTCGGCTTCGGCGAGCGCGATCTCGCGGCGCAGCTTCCTTTTCTCGCACTGCACCGGCTCGAGCTTTGCGGTGATGGCCATGAATTCCCGGGCCTGCGGCGTGAGCGCCATGGCGCGTCCGAGCGGAAAGAGGATGAGAGCCAGGAGAAGGAGCCGCTTCACGCCACCTTCATCTTCGCCTTCGGCTCGGGATACGGGTAGAGCATGTTGAGCGCGATCGATTGCCCGCTCGCCTGCACGATGCGCACGTGCTCGCGGCGCAGCTCGCGCGCATGGCGCACGCCGCACGAGTGGGCGATCATGTCGATCTCACGGTTCATGTTCATCGCGTAGTTGGCGACGCGCAGGTATTTCTCCTCGACCACCAGGGCGCGCTGCAGGCGCTTGTTGTGCGTCGTGATGCCCGTCGGGCAGGTGTTCTGGTGGCAGCGCAGGGCCTGGATGCAGCCGAGCGCGAACATGAAGCCGCGCGCCGTATTGATGAAGTCGGCGCCGACGCAGAGGGCCCACGCGGCCCTGGCCGAGGTCACCAGCTTGCCCGAGGCCACCACGCGCACGCGGCTGCGCAGGCCGGTCTCGATCAGCGCATCGACCACGCGCGGCAGCGCCTCTTCGATCGATAGCCCCATGTGATCGGCGAGCGCCTGCGGCGCGGCACCCGAGCCGCCCTCGCCGCCGTCGATGACCAGGAAGTCGGGCGCGAACTCGAGCCCGCGGCGGTGGATGATCTCCGCCATCTCGTTCATGAAGCGCCAGCCGCCGACCGCGGTCTTCACGCCCACCGGGCGCCCGGTGAGATCGCGCATCCAGGCAATCTTCTCGAGCAGCTCGTTCATGCTCGAGATGTCGCGATGCCGGTTCGGGCTGATCGAGTCGCGTCCCTCGGGGATGCCGCGGATCTGCGCGATCTCCGGCGTCACCTTCTTGCCGGGCAGCACGCCGCCCTTGCCGGGCTTGGCGCCTTGCGAGAGCTTGATCTCGAAGGCCTTGACGACGCGCGAGAGCTCGATCAGCCGCTCGGTGGAGAGGTTGCCCTGCGCATCGCGCACGCCGTACTTCGCCGTGCCGATCTGCATGATGATGTCGCAGCCGCCTTCGAGGTGATGCGGCGCGAGGCCGCCTTCGCCCGTGTCCATCCAGCATCCCGCGACGGTGGCGCCGCGGGAAAGGCTGTTGACCGCGGGCGCGGAGATCGCGCCGAAGCTCATGCCGCTGATGTTGACCAGCGACCTCGCCTCGAACGGCTCGCGGCAATAGCCTTCGCCGAGCTTGAGCGAAGGCGTCGGCAGGCGCTCTTCCTCGAGGACCGGGAACGGGTGGTTGACGAAGATCAGCGCGCCGGCGTGGTGCAGGTCGTAGGTCGAGCCGAAGCCGATGATGCCGCCCTCGTTCTTCGCCAGGCGGTACACCCAGCCGCGCGTGGCCCGGTTGAACGGCATCTCGTCGCGGTCGCCGGCGAAGAAATACTGGCGGAAATATTCGCCCAGCTGCTCGAAGAAGTAGCGGAAGCGCCCGATCACCGGGTAGTTGCGCAGCACGCTGTGCTTCTTCTGCGTGATGTCGCGAATGAAGACGAACGCCAGCGCGCCGATGACGCAGAACGCGGCGAGCGTGCCGATCCCGTACGACAGGATGTCCTTCACCATTGCCCCCTCCCCCGAGGAAACCTAGAAGCTTGACTTCAGGGCAATGATACTCCGCGCCGCACTTCCTCCTCGCGGGCGGCCCGCACGGCGAGGACCACGAGCGAGAAGCGCAGCGCCATGCCGGCGAGCGGGTGGTTGCCGTCCAGCACCACGCTTCCGGCTGCGACATCGGTCACGCTGTAGAGCCTGTCGCCTTCCTCGATCTGCATGCCGGGCGCCACGCCTTCGCCGTAGCGCTCGATCGGCTCGACGCGCACCAGGGCGGCGTCGTATTCGCCGAACGCCTGCTCGGGCTCGAGCTGCAGCATGACCGACTCGCCGACGCCCTTGCCTTCGAGGGCCAGCTCGAGCGCCTCGAGCATTTCGCCGTAGCCGCCGTGCAGGTAGGTCAGCTCGGTCGGCGCGCCGAGCGGCGCGTCCTGCGCGTCGCGCAGCTCCATGCGTACCGCGACGACCGTGTCACGCCCTACGAGCGTAGGCGCTTCACCACGTCGAAGACTTCGGCGGCGTGGCCGCGCGGGTTGATGCCGTAGGCGACGTGGCGGATGACGCCCTTCTTGTCGATGACGAAGGTGGAGCGCACCAGGCATTCGCGCCGTGCGCCGTCTTCCGATTCCTTCTCCTGCAGCACGCCGTACTTGCGGCAGACCTCGCCCTCGGTGTCGGAAAGCAGGCCGATGGTGACGCCGTGGCGGTCGCGGAAATCGGCGTGCGTAAGGCAGTCGTCGCGCGAGACGCCGAGCACCACGCAGTCGTGCTTGACGAACTGCTCCTCGTGGTCGGAGAAGTCGGTGGTGACCATCGTGCAGCCGGGCGTGCCGTCGCGCGGATAGAAGTAAAGCACGACGTGCTTCTTCCCCTTGAACGCCGACAGATCGACGGGCTGCATGTCGGCATCGGGAAGCTCGAACATCGGTGCCACTTGTCCCGGTTGCAGCATCTCGCGGCGATTCTAAGCCAAAAATTTTTTCGTTATGCAAGCGCCGCGCGCGCAATCGCACTTCGCCGCTGTCGCTCGGTCGCTACATATAATCGATCGGGTGAATCTGCGTTTGCTCGGCGGCTTGACGCCGCGCGGCTTCCTTCGCCGGCATTGGCAGAAGCGGCCGCTCTTCGTGCGCCAGGCGCTTCCCGCCTTTGCCGGCACCATCGGCTACGCTGCGCTCGCCGAGCTCGCGCGGCGCGACGACGTGGAATCCCGCATCGTGCAACGACGCGGCACGCGGCGGGACACGCAGCACGGCCCTTTCCGCGCGCTGCGCGCGCGAAGGAAGGATTGGACGCTGCTGGTGAGCGGCGTCAACCTGCACGATGCGGGCGCCGACGAACTGCTGCGCCGTTTTTCGTTCGTGCCGCAGGCGCGCCTCGACGACGTGATGGTGAGCTATGCCGCGCCCGGCGGCGGCGTCGGTCCGCACGTCGATTCGTACGACGTGTTCCTGCTGCAGGGGCCGGGGCGGCGTCGGTGGACCGTATGGGACGGTGTGCGCAAGTCGTACGACTGCCGGCCCGGCGACCTCCTCTACCTGCCGCCGGGGGTCAAGCACGACGGCGTTGCGCTGGACGCCTGCTTCACCTACTCGATCGGCTTCCGCGCCCCGCGCGGGCAGGAGCTCGGCGCGGCATTCCTCGACTGGCTGCACGCGCGCGGCCTGCCCGAAGCGCGTTACCGCGACCCGCAGCTTCGTCCTTCGTCGGCGCCGGCCCGGATTCCGCCCGGCATGATCGACTTCGCGGCGCGCACGCTCGGTCGCATCCGGTGGAATCGCGCGGACGTGGCCGCGTTCCTGGGCGAGTACCTCACCACGCCCAAGGGCCACGTAGTCTTCGGCGCGCGCAGCGCGCGCCGGCTGCGCGACAGCGTGGTTCACCTGGACCCGAAGACGCAGCTCCTTTACAGCGGGCGGCGCTTTTTCATCAACGGCGAAGCCGTTACAGTTGCCGCGGCGGCGTCGAGCGCGCTTCGCTCGCTCGCCGACCGGCGCCGGGCCGAGGGGCGCGGGCTCGCGCGGGGCGGCCTGGCAAGCCTGGTGGCGCAATGGCAGCGCAACGGCTACGTTTACCTGGAAAGGCGCTAAGTGGACGAGGCATCGTACGAGCGGTTCGACAGCAGCGCCGGCTTCCAGAGCGCGGTCGAGCGCCTGCTCGCGCAGCCGGGCCGTGAGCTGCGCATCTTCGACCGCGACGGCTCGGCACTGAAGCTGAACGATCCGGCGCGCATCGAGAGCCTCGAGCGCTTCCTGAGCGCGAGCCGCACGCGCCGCATCTACATGGTGGTGCACGAGACCGACCATCTCACGCGCCATTGCCCGCGCATGCTCGGCCTGCTCGCCCGCTTTGCGCATGCGATGCAGATCAACCGCACGCACGAGCGCATCCGCGAGCTGCAGGATTCCTTCCTGGTGCTCGATTCGCAGCACTACGTGCGCCGCCCGGTTTCGGCCTTCTATCGGGGCGCGATGGGGCTGGGCGACGAAACCGAAGCGCTCGCCATGCGGCAGCGCTTCATGGAGATCTGGGAAGCCTCCTTCCCGGGCGTGTCGAGCACGACGGTGGGCCTCTAGGCCTGCCGCCAGGCGAAGCCATCCTCCTGGGTGGCGAGGCCGATCCAGCTCTCCTCGCAGCCGAGCGTTGCCGCCAGCGTGCGGCGCACGATGTCCGGCTGGTTGTTCTGCTGCGACAGATGCGCGCCGATGACGTGCTTCAGCCGCGAGCGGTCCAGCCGGCCGAGAAGCCGCGCCGACTCCTGGTTATCGAGATGGCCGAAGGGGCCGGCGATGCGCTCCTTCAGCCAGCGCGGATAGCCGCCGTTCCAGAGCAGATCGCGGTCGTAATTGCATTCCAGCACCAGCGCATCGAGCCCCGACAGCGTCTGCTCGACGTGCCGCGTGCTGACGCCGATGTCGGTGAGCACGCCGAGCTTCGACGCGCCGTCGGAGATGACGTATTGCACCGGCTCGGCCGCGTCGTGCGGCACCGTGAACGGCGCCACCTCCATCGCGCCGACGGCAAACTTCTCCTCGCCGCGGATCACCTGCGTGCGGATGCCGTCGTGCACCTTGCCTTCGGCCTTCAGCGCGCGCAGCGTGCCGAAGGTGAGGAACACGAGCACGCCATGCGCGGCAGCGAAGTCGAAAACGCAGCCGGCGTGGTCGCCGTGCTCGTGCGTGACGAGGATGCCGTGGATGTCCGACGGCTGCAGGGCGGCACGCGCCAGGCGCCGCTCGGTGTCGCGCAGGTTGAGGCCGCAGTCGATGAGCAGCGCGCTTGCGCCCGCCATGTCCTGCGCCTGCACCACCATGCAGTTGCCGCTCGAGCCGCTCGCGAGAGAGGCGAAGCGCAGCAATTACTTGAGCTGCTGGTGCAGCAGCGAAAGGATGCGCTGGCCGGTGGGCGAGTTTTCCGCCGCGCCGTCCTTGTTGAGCACGTTCACCTGGCTGGCGGTGCCCGCCTCGGTGATCTGCACCCGGTACTGCTGCGCCTTGACCTTGGCGTCGCTCGAGAACATGCGCGAAAACAGGCCCCGCTCCTTGTTCTCCACGTCGGGGTCGGCGTAGCGCACGAAGTAGATGCCCTTCGCGCGGTCGCGGTCCTCGACCGTGAAGCCGACGCGGTCCAACGCAAGCCCGACGCGGCGCCATACGCGATCGAAGGGCTCGAACACCTGCAGCAGCTCCGCGCCGTCGATGCCCTTGCGGATCTCGGCGCGCTGCTCGCCCGGCGCCGCGGCCGACGCGGTCAGCGTGCGCGCCTTCTCCTGCTGCACGCCAAGGCGGACCATCAGGCGGCGCAGGAACTCGGCCTCGAGCTCCGGGTCCGGCGCGCGCGGCTGCCAGCGCGTATCGCCCGGCGCGTTGCTCGAGGGGTCGCGCATCGT
>DATDCR010000266.1:0-3252 GCA_036524215.1 Burkholderiales bacterium | reverse complement strand
GATTTCCCCGCGCCCGGTGGCCCGACCATCAAAACGCTGTGGCCTCCCGCCGCGGCGACTTCCAGCGCCCGCTTCACCTGTTGCTGGCCTTTGACTTCGTTGAAGTCCGCATAGGTGATTTTCGGCGTCGGCAGCTCGCCCGCATATTCGGCGAGGCGCGCTTCATCGGCCAGATGGCCCACCACCTCGAGCAATGATTTCGCCGGCAGGATGCGCGCGCCTTCCGCCAGCGCGGCCTGTGGCGCATTGCCTTCCGGCAGCACGAACGCGCGACCGGCGCCGCGCGCGGACAGCGCCATGGCAAGCGCTCCACGAACGGGTCGCAACTCGCCCGTCAGTGAAAGCTCTCCGGCGAATTCTTGCCCGTTCAGGGCATCGGCCGCGAGCTGCCCGCTTGCGGCAAGAATGCCGAGGGCGATGGGCAGATCGAACCGGCTCGAATCCTTCGGCAACTCAGCCGGCGCCAGGTTGACGGTAATGCGGCGGGCCGGAAACTCGAAATGCGCGTGATTAAGGGCGGCGCGCACGCGATCGCGTGCTTCGCGCACCTCGGCGTCGGGCAGGCCGACGATGTGGAAAGCCGGCAGGCCCGGCCCGAGGTGCACTTCGACGGTGACTTCCGGCGCGTCGACGCCGGCGAGCGCGCGGCTCGCCACGGTAGCGACTGTCATTGCCCGCCCTGTTGTTCGCTCTAGGGCGAGCAACGTCTGGTCGCCTTCGCGGTTTACGCGCCGTTCTTGCCGCGAGCTCGCTCGAGTTCGGCGACGCGCGTCTCGAGCTCGAGCAGCTTGGCCTGCGCCCGCTCGAGAAGCTTCCGCTGCACATCGAAGTCCTCGCGCATCACGAGGTCCATTCGATCGAACCATCCCGCGAGCAGGGCACGAATGTTCTTCTCGATGTCCGGCGCCGGGGAGTTGCGCAGCGCCTCCTGGATGCGAGCGCTCAAGTCGTCGAAGAGTCTTTTGTCGGTCATGAGGCGACGTTAGCACCGTTGCACGCCGCACCGTCTTCGGGCACGCCTTCCGCACGCACGCACCGCGTTTGGGCATCGCACTGCCGAATACAACTTAAGGCCTTGATGTTAAGGAAAGAAGTCTCGTGGCACAGGAGATGCTAACCGTCGGGGGCAATCCTCTATCCACCCTCAGGGAGAGCATCACATGCGTAAGTTGGTCCTTCCAATGGCACTCGCGGCTAGCGCGACCGTTTCCGGCCTGGCGGGCGCGCAGCAGCCCGCGCCGTCGCCCATTACCGGCAACCTCACGCTCGCTTCCGAATACCGGTTCCGCGGCATTGATCAGACCTTCGGCAAGCCGGCGATTCAAGGCGGGTTCGATTACACACACGCAAGCGGCGTTTACCTCGGCAACTGGAACTCCAACGTCAGCCAAGGCGCAGGCTATCCCGGTAGCAACCTTGAGATGGACTTCTACGGCGGCTATAAGCGCGCGTTCGGCGATTTCGGCCTCGACGTCGGCGCCATCTACTACTACTACCCGGGTAGCGACGCTTCGTTGCTCGGTGCAGCTAACCCGCATAGCAGCAGCACCAACTCCGGCACGGTGCACAACACGGAGTTCTATGTCGGCGGCAGCTGGAAATGGATTTCCTTGAAGTGGTTCCACTCTCTGAGCGACTACTTCATGGTTCCCGACACGGACGGCACGAATTACTACGACCTCTCGGCGACGTTCGACCTCGGCAGCGGCTGGGGCGTGAACGGCCACGTCGGCAGCTTGAAAGTGCAGGGCTATTCCGAAGCGGACTACACCGACTACAAACTCGGCGTCACGAAGGACCTGAGCGGCTGGCTGCTTGGCGCGGCGCTCGTCGGAACCAACGCCAAGGGCAGCTGCCCGTTCAACGCCACGACCTCGCCCTACTGCTTCGGCAATTCCAGCTTCACGCAATCGAAGGACGCGGGCCGCAACACCCTTGTGCTGTCGGTCGGAAAAACGTTCTAAGGCCAACCGAGCGGCCGCGAGGCCGCTCCAGGAGATCCCATGAAACTAGTTACGGCAATCATCAAGCCCTTCAAGCTTGACGAAGTGCGCGAGGCCTTGTCGTCGATCGGCGTGCAGGGCATTACGGTCACTGAGGTGAAGGGCTTCGGGCGACAAAAGGGCCATACCGAGCTGTATCGCGGCGCGGAGTACGTCGTCGATTTCCTGCCGAAGGTAAAGGTCGAGGCCGCGGTCAAGACCGAGTTGCTCGAGCAGGCGATCGAGGCGATCGAGAAGTCGGCGAACACCGGCAAGATCGGCGACGGAAAGATCTTCGTGTTCGATCTTGAGAAGGTCATCCGCATCCGCACCGGCGAGACCGATGCGGCGGCGCTCTAGGAGGAAGCAATGAAGAGACTCTGCGCATTTCTCGCTGTACTGCTGTCGCTCGCATTTGCCGGGCTGACCTTCGCGCAGGACAAGCCTGCGGCTGCGCCGGACAAGCCGGCCGCCGAGGCGAAGGCCGCCGCGGCGCCCGAGGCGAAGAAAGAGGAGGCCAAGCCCGCGCCGACGCCGAACAAGGGCGACGTCGCCTGGATGCTGACCTCCACGGCGCTCGTCCTGATGATGAGCGTGCCGGCCCTCGCGCTCTTCTACGGCGGCATGGTGCGATCCAAGAACGCGCTGTCGATGCTGATGCAGGTCTTCGTGGTGTTCTCGCTGGTGACCGTGCTGTGGTGTATCTACGGCTACAGTCTCGCGTTCACCGAGGGAAACTCGTTCTTTGGCGGCCTGGACCGATTGTTCCTGAAGGGAACGTTCGACCCGGCCAAGGGCGAGTTCGCCATGGCCGCGACCTTCAGCAAGGGCGTGGTCATCCCCGAGCTGGTATTCGTCGCCTTCCAGGCGACCTTCGCGGCGATCACCTGCTGCCTGATCCTCGGCGCGATTGCCGAGCGCGCCAAATTCAGCGCCGTCCTGGCGTTCATCGTGCTCTGGTTCACCTTCAGCTATGCGCCGGTCGCGCACATGGTCTGGTTCTGGATGGGCCCGGACGCTTACGCCACGAAGGAAGTGGTCGACCAGATGAACGGCAAGGCCGGCCTGATCTGGCAGTGGGGCGCGCTGGACTTCGCCGGCGGCACGGTGGTCCACATCAACGCCGCCGTCGCCGGCCTGGTGGGTGCCTATGTGATCGGCAAGCGCACCGGTTACGGCCGCGAATCGTTCGCCCCGCACAGCCTGACGCTCACCATGGTCGGCGCCTCCCTGCTGTGGGTCGGCTGGTTCGGCTTCAACGCGGGCTCGG
>DATDCR010000265.1:0-27408 GCA_036524215.1 Burkholderiales bacterium | reverse complement strand
GCGCCGTTGGCGCCGATCAGGGCGACGATCTCGCCGGCGCGCACCTCGAGCGACACCTCGTGCAGCACGGGCGAGCGTCCATAGCCGCTCGAGACGCGCTCAAGCCGCAGCATGTTCCTCGATGCCGAGGTAGGCCTCGATCACCGCCCGGTCGCGGCGGATGGCATCGGGCGCGCCGTCGGCGATCTTCTCGCCGTGGTGCATGACCACGACGTGGTCGGCGAGCCCCATGACGAGCCGCATGTCGTGCTCGACGAGGAGCACCGTGATGCCGAGCGCCGCGATGCGCAGCGTGAGCTCCGCGAGCCGCTCGGTCTCCGAGTCATTCAGGCCGGAGGCCGGCTCGTCCATGAGAAGAAGCCGCGGCTCGAGCGCGAGCGCGCGCGCGATCTCGACCAGGCGCTGGTGGCCGAAGGCGAGCTCGCCGGGCATCAGCGACGCGGCGCCCTGCAGGCCGACGAAGGCGAGCGCGGCCCTCGCTTTTTCCCTGCCCGTGCTTTCGCCCCAGAGGTGGCGGTGCCCGCCGCAGATGACGTTGTCGAGCACGTTCATGTTGTCGAAGAGCTGCAGGTTCTGGAAGGTCCGGCCGACGCCGAGTGCGGCGATCTGGTTGGGCAGCAGCGTCTCGATGCGCCGGGCGTCGAGCGTGACCTCGCCCGCGTCGAGCGGCTGGTAGCCGCAGACCAGGTTGAAGAGCGTCGTCTTGCCGGCGCCGTTCGGCCCGATCAGCGCCGTCACCGAGCCGGCCGCGACGGTGAAGCTCACGCCGTTCACGGCGCGCAGGTTGCCGAACGAGCGCGCGGCGCCGCGCACTTCCAGGGTGGCGGCATTGGCGATCGGCCGCAGCGCCGAGACGTCGGGCTCGACGAGCGCCACGCGCGGCGTTTCCTGGCGGCCGAAGAGCCGGTCGTAGAGGAGCGAGAGGAAGCCGGCGAAGCCGCGCCGGAAGGCGATCAGCACGATCACCGTCAGCGCGCCCATGATCACGCCTTCCCAGAGCGGCAGCGAGAGGCCGCGCAGCAGCTCGCGCAGGCCGGTGATCAGCGCGGCGCCGACCACGCCGCCCCACACGGTCATCAGGCCGCCGACGATCACCGCGGTGATGAAGTTCAGGCTGAAGGCGAAGCCGAAGACGTTCGGATCCATGGCGCGCAGATAGTGGACGGCCAGGCTGCCGCACACGCTCGCCATGCCGGCCGAGAGCACGAACATCTGCACCTTGTAGCGACGGATGTCCATGCCGGTGGAGAGCGCAGCCGTCTCGCTCGCCGCGATGGCCTTCAGCGCGCGGCCGATGCGCGAGCGGTCGACGGCGAGGCCGATGCCGACGAAGGCGAGCACGATCGTCCAGACGACGTAGTAGTAGGCGAGGTCGCTCGCCAGGTGCAGGCCGAAGAGGCCGAACTTCGGGATGCCGTAGGTGCCCAGGGCGCCGCCGGTGAACGGCGTCTCGAAGGCGACCACCACGAGGATCAGGTGCAGCGCGAGCGACGCCATCGCCAGCACGAAGCCGCGCAGCTTGAGGATCGGCGTGGCGACGAGCCAGGCGATCGCCATCGCCGCGGCGGCACCGACCAGCAGCGCCGCGAGCGGATCCCACTTGTGGTTGACGCAAAGGAGGGCGCTCGCATAGCCGCC
The DNA here is from genome assembly GCA_036524215.1 of Burkholderiales bacterium. Lineage (GTDB taxonomy): Bacteria > Pseudomonadota > Gammaproteobacteria > Burkholderiales > SG8-39 > SCGC-AG-212-J23. Next base: position 25,770 of record DATDCR010000265.1, on the reverse strand, counting down.
GACCATGCAGAAGCCCGCCTGCCCGAGCGCGAGCTGGTGCGCGTAGCCGAGCAGCAGCACGAAGCCGACCGTGCCCGCGGCGAGCGCGCCGGTGATGATGCCGACCCCCAGCGGATAGGTTCCCCTGATGATCCAGGGATACAGAACCACGAGGATGCAGAAGCTCGCGAGCGCCGCAGCGTTCTTCATCGCGCGAGCAGCGCCGCGCGGCCGAAGACGAAGACGCCGCCGCGAATCAGGAGATAGGCGAGGAGCACGCCGTACACCATCGCATCCTTGTAGCCGGAGGACACGTAGCCCGCGGCGAAGGATTCGAGCACGCCGATGCCCAGGCCGCCGAGCACCGCCACGAGCGGCGAGCGGAAGCTGCCGAGGATCGCGCCGACGAAGCCCTTGAGGCCGTACGCGATGCCGGCGTCCCAGTTGGCGAGCACGATCGGCGTGACGACCACGCCGGCGAGCGCGGCGGTCGCGCCGGCCACCACGAATACAAACAGGGTCAGGCGCTCGGCATCCACGCCCATCAGCCGCGCGGCCTGCAGGTTGATCGAGCAGGCGCGCACCGCGCGGCCGGGGTCGGTGAACATGAGGAACCAGAACATGCCGGCGAGCATCAGCGCGGTCGCGCCCCATACCCAGAGGCTCTGCAGCGCGACGACGGCACCGCCGATCTCGAACACGCCGTCGCCGCTGAAGCCCGGCATCGAGAGCGGATCCTTGCCGAAGGCGATCAACGCCACGCCACGCAAGACGACGGCGACGCCCAGCGTGATCGTGATCTGGATGAAGTCGGGCGCGTGGCGCACCGGCGCGAGGGTCAGGCGCTCCTGCAGCGCGCCCAGGCAGCCACCGACCAGCACCGCGAGCCCGACCGCGAGCGGGAGCGCAATGCCCTGAGAAGAGGCAAAGGCGGCCACGACCCCGCCCAGCATCACGTACTCGCCCTGCGCGAAGTTCACCACGCCCGACACGTTCGCGCACAGCACGAAGCCGAGCGCGACGAGCGCGTAGACGCAGCCGGTCGTCAGCCCCGGCAGCAGGAGCTGGACAAAGACCGAGAGGTCCACTTAGTTGGCGGGGACCGGCTTGCCGCTCTTCAGCTGCCCCATGATGATGGAGCGGTAGTTCTGGCCGGTGTGGTCCTCCTTCGTGTACGTCACCGGGCCGTTCACCGCGGGCAGGTCCTTGATGCGCTCGAGCGCATCGCGCAGCCCCTGGCGCGAGCCGTCGGAGTTCTTCACCGCGTACTCCGTGATCAGGCCGACGTCGAAGCCGAAGGTGTTGAAGTACACCGGCGTGCGCCCGAGCGCCTTCTCCATCTCGGCGTAGAGCTTCGAGTCCGCCGCCGCCGCGCCGCCGAAGACGCCGCTCTGCATCGGCGTCATCAGGCCGTCGGCCGCGGCGGGCGAGCCGAGCGCCTCGAAGAAGGCCTTGCCGATCGCCGCCTGCGTCACCACCAGCGGCTGCTTGAAGCCCATCTGCTGGAAAGCCCGGTAGGTCAGGATCGCCGCGCGCCCGGCGGCGCCGTTATAGATGAGGTCGGGCTTCGCGGCGCGGATGCGCGTGAGCTGCGCGTTGAAGTTGGTGTCCTCCACGCCGAAGGTCTCGGCCGCGACGACCTGCAGGCCGGTCTTCGGCGCGAGCGCCTTCAGGTTGGTGATCTCCGCCTGCCCGAAGGCGTCGGCCGCGTTGATCGAGGCGATGCGCTTGTAGCCCTTCTTCTGCGCGTACTGCGTGAGCACGGTCATGAAGTCGCGCACCGCGGGGGCGACCTTGAAGAGCCACGGGTCGGCCGGCACGCCGATCGCGTCGGCGGCGCCGCCGGCGATGATCGGCACCTTGAATTCCGAGGCGAGCGACTTCACCGCCATCACCGAGTTCGACGGGATGAAGAGGTAGATCAGGTTGATGCTCGGGTCGGAGGCGATGCGCCGGAACGCGTTCGACGCGCTCACCGGGTTGGTCTCGTCGTCGAGCGTCTCGACCACGATCTTCTTGCCGGGCAGGCCGTGCGCTTTCTGCCAGGCCTGCCAGCCGTCGATGGTGTCCTTCGCCGGCCCGGTGAAGCCGCCCGACATCGACGCGATGACGCCGATCTTGAATTCCTGCTGCGCGTGCGCCGGGAGGGCCCCCAGGGCGAACGCTGCCACGACTGCCAACAAAAAGGTTCTTCTCACGACGTCTCCTCCTCCAGGATGATCGATTGAACGGCGCCCCGCGCGCGATCGAGCACGGCGCCGGTATTCTGCGGCGGCTGGTCGCCGCGCCAGGCCACGTGGCCATCGGGGCGCACCAGCACCAGTTTCCTCTCGTACAGCGCGGCGATCGCCGCGTCGTCGATCTCGACGACCTCGAGCGGCATTCGCCGTGCCTTTGCCGCTTCTCTGAATGCTGTGGCAACTCCGCCGAAGTTCACGACGGTGAAGGCCTTGCCGAAGAGATCCAGGGTGGAGCGGCCGTCGGCGAGCCAGGCGTGCGGCGCGCGGCCGCCGGGATGGCTCGACTGCTCGTAGAGGCGCGAGTCGTCCGGCTCGGGCGGCGCTGCGCCGTCGGCGATGCACACCGGCGAGGCGTCGTAGCGGTAGCCGAGGTGCGTGTTGAGCGGATTGTCCCAGGCGTTGCGCATCGATACGGCGAGCTTCGCGCCGAGCTCCTGCCGGGTTCTTCTTCCCTCCGCGGTGTCCTCGTGAATGTGCGGAAAATGCCGGCGCGGCGTGATGCGCTCGAAGTTCTTCATCGCCTCGGCGCAGGCGCGCTGGCCGGTCGGACGGCGCTCGGCCTCGTAGCTCGCGAGGAGCCCTTCGCCGCCCCAGCCCTCGTGCACGGCGGCGAGCTTCCAGCCGAGGTCGACCGCGTCGCCGATGCCGGTGTTCATGCCGAGGCCGCCGTTGGGCGGCATGACGTGCACCGCATCGCCGGCGAGGAATACGCGCTTTGTTCCATAGCGTTCGGCCACCAGGTTGCGCCGCACCCAGACGCCGACGGTGAGGATGTCGAACTCGAAGTCGCGGCCAAGCGCGCGGCGCACCGCCTCGCGCGGGTCGGGATCGCCCTTTTCCGCATGCTCGTAGACCATGAGGCGCCAGCGCTCGTTGCCGTCGGCGGCCGTGAGGCTCGCCCACGGGCCTTCGGTGCCGATGACGACGTAGCGCCCGGCGTTGCCCTTGTCGTGCAGCGACGCAAGGCGCTTCGTGCGGAACATGATGTTGACCGAGCGGTTGAGGATCTCGTCGCCCTGCATGCGGATGCCGAGGCTTTTGCGCACCCCGCTCGTGAAGCCGTCGCAGGCGACGAGGTAGCGCGCCTCGAGCGTCTCTCCATTATCCAGCTGGGCACAGACGCGGTCATCGTGCTCGACGAACGACACGAGGCGCGTGTGGTAGCGCAGCTCGACGCTCGGGAAGCTCTTTGCGCGCTCGACGAGGATCGGATCGAAGATGAACTGCGGGCAGTGCGCGAAGTTCTCCGGGCTCTGCGCGATCGGCGGCGTCTGCGCGAGCGAAGGCATCGGGATGCGCGCCAGCTCGTAGCCGGCGAGGGTCGTGACGAAGACGTTGTCGAACGGAAAGTCGCGCGGGAAGCCCCAGTCGCGCACGCGGCTCGCGATGCCCCAGCGGCGGCAGAACTCGACCGTGCGGATGCCGGTGGCGAACATCTTCGCCTCGACGACCTTGCCGTCGCCCTGCTCGACGAGCGTGCAGGGCACGCCGCGCCAGCCGAGCTCGATGGCGAGCGCGAGCCCGACCGGGCCGCCGCCGACGATCAATACAGGGACAGACCACGTTTTATCGGCCAAGCGATCGGGCTCCGGGAAAATAAAACGTGGTCTGTCCCTGATTTGGTCTAGATATTCAGCGGTTGTCCGTCCAGGTCTTCGGCGCGCTCCACCTTGATGAGCACGGCGAAGCCCTTCTTCTGCGGGTCGCGGTCCTTCTCCGGCTGGATCAGCTTCTGCCAGACGCGGTCGTACACCGCACCGGACTTGTGCACCTTCGCCGTGCCGTAGAAGCGTGCGATGCCGCCCTTGGGCAGCACGCCCGCCTCGCGCAAAGCGGGCTTCCTCAGGAACACGGTCACCTTCGTGCCGTCGTGGAGCTGGGCGTTGGTCGAGCCTTTGCCGCGCTCCCACAGGGCGAGATGCTGGTCGTCGTAGACCATGGTGCTGCCGCGCGGGCTGATCTGCGCGTAGCCGTCGGGGAGCGCCACGCCGACCAGGCAGACGTGGGCGGGAAACGCGGTGTCGATGTGCTCGTGCAGAACCTTGGGAATCATGAGAGCTCGCGGCGGACGATCGCCGCTCCTTTCGCCAGGGAAACGAGTTTGCCGAAAGCCGCGTCGCGCGGCAGGTACTTCATGCCGCAGTCGGGCGCGACGACGAGTTTTTCGGGGGCGATGAATTTCAGCGCGGCGCGGATGCGGTCGGCGACCTGCTCGGGCGTCTCCACCGCCGTCGTGCCGAGGTCGATCACCCCCACCATGACGCTCTTCGGCGCGAGTTGCTTCAGGATGGCGAGATCGAGCCGGGGCTGGGCGGCCTCGATCGAAATCTGCGAGGCGCGCGTGTCGGCGAGCTGGCCGAGGAAGGAATAGCCCGACGGCTTTTCCTTCACCGCCGCCGCGTAGCCGAAGCAAAGGTGCACGACCGTCGTGCCTTCGATGCCCTCGAGCGCGCGGTTGATCGCCTTCACGCCGTAGCGCGCGGCGCGATCGGCGCGCGCCTGCAGCCACGGCTCGTCGAGCTGGATCACGTCGGCGCCGGCGCGCTTGAGGTCCTTGATCTCCTCGTTCACCGCCGCCGCGAACGCCATGGCGAGCGCTTCTTCGTCCTTGTAATGGTCGTCCTGCGCCTGCTGCGTCATGGTGAAGGGGCCGGGCAGGGTGATCTTGATGCGTTTTTTCGTGTTGGCGCGCAGGAACTGCACATCGCGAACTTCCACTGGGCGCGTTCTTCTGACCGGGCCCGCAATGCGAGGCACGACGGATCGCGCGCCGGTGCGGTTGATCGTGCTGCCCGGATTGACGATGTCGACGCCTTCGAGCGCGGTGGCGAAGCGGTTCGAGTAGCTTTCGCGCCGCATCTCGCCGTCGGTGATGATGTCGATGCCGGCGAGCTCCATGTCGCGGATGGCGAGCAGCGTCGCGTCGTCCTGCGCCTGCTCAAGGTGCTCCTTTGGGATTCTCCAGATTTCCGGCGCGCGCACGCGCGGCACCTTGGACCCCAGCTTTTCGCGGTCGATGAGCCAGTTCGGCTGCGGGTAGCTGCCGACGACGGTGGTTTCGATCATTTATTGAAAGACGCTTTTGTGGTCGGTGTTGTTGGGCGTGCGATCGCCGGCGAGCCAGCGCCTGAGCTCGGCATGCGCGTCGGCCTTGCGGCGCCCCGCGATGTCGTCGACGTTATCCGGGTCGAGCGTGAACTCGAGCTTCAGCTCGTCCGGCGTCATCACGTAGATGGAGTGGCAGTAGCCGTGGTCGGTGAGGCGGTACTGAATGCCGTGCGCCTTCAGGCGCCGCTGGAGATCGGCGAACGTCGTGCCGTCGACCTTGAGCGCGATGTGGCCGAAGCGCGCCTGCTTCGGATGGCGCGCCTTGAAGAGCTCATAAAGCTGCGGCTCGGCGAACTGGAAGAACGCGATCGCGCCGCCGTCGGCGAGGCCGTAGAACGCATGGCAGTACTCGAGCTCGCGGCCAACCTCGGCGACGTGCGCGCGCTCGCACCAGGTGGCGACGAGCGCAATGCCGAGCACGTCCTCGAAGAAGCGACGGTTGGCCTCGTGATCCTTCGTCACCCACGCGTAGTGATGCAGTCGAAGCGGTAAAGTCATGATCTCCTCCAAAACGATGGTACGACATGAAAGCTGCGGTCTTCGCGAAACAGGGTCTTGAGCTGCGGGACGTTTCCCAACCGCAGCCCAAGGTGGGCGAGGTTCTCGTGCGTGTGCGCTATGCGGGCCTCAACCGCCGCGACCTCACGCGTTCCCCCGGTGACGAAGGCACGATTCCGGGACTCGACTGGTCGGGCGAGAGAGCCGACACCGGCGAGCCGGTGATGTGCATGGGCGCGAGCGGCTATGCGGAATACGCGGTGTCCGGCTGCGTGCTGCCGCTGCCCAAGGGCGTCGATCTCGAGCAGGCCGCCACGCTGCCGGTCGCGCTCCTCACGATGCACGACGCACTGGTCGGCAACGGCCGGCTGAAGCGCGGGGAAACCGTATTGGTGCAGGGGGCATCGGCCGGCGTCGGCCTGATGGGGCTGCAGATCGCGAAATACCTCGGCGCTTCGCTCGTCATCGGCTCTTCGCGCAGCGCGGCGCATCGCGAGAAGCTGAAAAGCTTCGGCGCCGACCTCGCCATCGACACGAGCGACGCGAAGTGGGCCGACCACGTGCTCGAGGCGACGAAAGGCAAGGGCGTGGATCTCGTCATCGACCAGGTCTCGGGCGAGATCTTCAATGCCACGCAGAAGGCGACCGCGATCCGCGGCCGCATCGTGAACGTCGGCCGGCTGGGCGGCATGACGGCGCCGTTCGACTTCAACCTGCATGCGCTTAGGCGCATCGAGTACATCGGCGTGACTTTCCGCACGCGCACGCCGGACGAAGTGCGCGAGATCGCGCGCCGCGCGCGCGAAGACCTTTGGCCCGCGCTGGAGGCCGGCAAGCTGCGGCTGCCGGTCGACCGCGTCTTCCCGCTCGCCGAAGCGCAGGCCGCCCATGAGCGCATGAAAGGCAATGCCCACTTCGGCAAGATCCTGCTGAGGATGTGAATCCGCGGGCATAGCCGTTGCAGGTAAGCCTCCATGTTCACCACGGAGGCTCCATGAAAACCTTGACGCTGGCCCTCGCGCTGTCCCTCGGGCTCGTGGCGGCGGGCTGCGATCGCAACAAGCCGGTCACGCCGCCGTCACCTAAGACCGACACCTCGTCGTCCGCCTCGCAGGCGGGCGCCGGGTCCTCGACCACCCCCGCGAACGCTGGAACCCCTACAAAGTCGGAGAAGCAGGAAGGCTCCAACCCGGTCCAGGGACAGGTGGATCCGAAGGCCGCGGACCAGCATCGCGACTTCCAGAACAACAACGACGGCGCCGGACCGAAGAGCTCCGACACTGCGCCGACGGTGAAGAACTAGGTGAAACCTCGGGCCGGCGTAGTCCTCGATTGATTGCTGCGTAACATTCGCGGCCCGATCCTTGCTCGCTGAAGCACGTACCCCAACCACGGAGGCCACATGAGACTTTCCGCCATTGCAGTTGCTGTTTCCATGGCGCTCGGCGCGACGCTGCTGACAGCGTGCGACCGCGGCGCTGAGCGTTCGTCCAGCTCCTCGTCGACCACCGCCCCCTCGGGCGCGACGACCTCGCCGTCCGGCTCCTCGTCCTCGTCCGCGGGCACGACCGCCGCGCCGAGCACCGCGCCGTCGGGCTCGAGCTCCTCGTCCACCTCGGTCGACATCCAGAAGAAGGACAACGCCAGCGGCGGCTCCTCGTCCACCAGCCCGTCGAGCTCCTCGTCGACGAGCGGCAGCGGCACGGCCGGCGCCGGCGCGACCACCACGCCGCCGAGCTCCAGCTCGTCCTCGAGCAGCACGCCGAGCAGCAGCCCGAGCTCCAGCTCGTCCTCGAGCAGCACGCCGAGCTCTTCGGATACGACGAAGTCCGACACGACCACGACGACCAAGTAGTCGCTACTTCGGTAGGAGCGTTTTACAAGGCCGGCGGGGCAGCCCGTCGGCCTTGTCGTTCTTAATTCGGGGACAGAGCCCTAACTCCTAGCGCTGTGCGGCGCCGGAATTAGGGCTCTGTCCCCAGCGCAGTTAGGGCTCCGTCCCCGAACTGGATCTAGTTGACGCGCACCTGCATCGAGCCGATGCGCTCGATGCTGGCGAGCAGCACGTCGCCGGGCCGCACCGGCCCGACGCCCTGCGGCGTGCCGGTGAAGATCACGTCGCCCGGGTGCAGCGTGTAGAAGGCGCTGCCCCACTCGATGAGCTCGGCCACGCTGAGGATGAGGTCGCTCGTGTGCGCGTCCTGGCGCACCTCTCCATTGACGCTGAGGCGCACTGAAAGCGAAGCCGGATCGGGCACCTCGTCGCGCGTCGCGAGCCAGGGCCCCAGCACCGCGTAAGAGTCGGGCGACTTGCGCAGGCTGCGCTCCTCCGGCCCGCGGATCGTCATGTCGAGGCCGATGCAGTAGCCGGCGACGAAGTCCAGGGCCTGCTCCTTTGCAACGTTCTTGCAGCGCTTGCCGATGACGACCGCCAGCTCGACCTCGTGGTCGTTGCGCCGATCGGTGTGCACGAGCTTCACGCCTTCGCCCGGCCCGGCGAGCGCGCTCGTCGCCTTGAGGAACATGCCGGCCTTGTGGATCTCCTGCACCAGGTTGCCGTGGTGGATGCCCTTGTCGGCGAGCGCTTCCTCGAGATGCTTCTTGTAGTTCACCGGCGCGGCGATGAGCTTGCCGGGGTTCGCCACCGGGCTGAGGAGCTTCACCTGCGAAAGCGGGATCGGCGGCGCCGTTCGCGCCGCTTTCTGCATTTCGCCTTTCAATTGGTCGAGGTGCGCGATCAGCGCATCGTGCGGCGGGAAGGGATGCGTGTAGGAGGGCAGCTTGCCGAGCACGAGGCTTACGTCGCGGACGCTCTCGTCCGTAACGACGCCGACGCGGTTGTCATCAAAGCGGCAGATTTTCATGCGCCGGTATTCTAATGGCGCCGCCGGGCTTACTTCTTCTGCAGCTCCTCGGCGATCTGATCGAGCAGGATCCTGTCCCACTCGGGTGGAAAGTTCAGCGGCGCGAGCACGGGTTTGCTCACGATTTCAACTTGCGTGGCATTGCTGCCGATGGCCTTCATGAACACGGCGATGCGTTCTCCCCAGCTGAGCAGCGTGACGCCGTGCGACAGCACGAGGGCGCCGGTGTCTTTGTTCGCTTCCACCACCTCGAGATCCTTCTTCTTCGCGGCCGCAAGCGTCGCCTCGTACACCGCATCGTAGCTGCGCGCGTAGCTGCGCGTCGTACCTTGGCCCTTCGCTTCCTTGACGGTATCGGTGGAAGCGCATCCAATCACGAGCACGCCGAAGACAAGAGCAAGGACAAGACGAATGGACATGGGATGCCTCGAATATCGGTGCGGCGAGATTGCGCCTTTGGCTCCGCGATGCTTTGATGGGCATCAAACGCCATGAAGCTCTGCCTCTTCGGCGCCGGCGCGGTCGGCGGGCACATGGCGGCGAAGCTCGCGGCCGCAGGCCACGACGTGTCGGTCGTTGCGCGCGGCGCGCACCTCGAAGCGATGCGCGCGCACGGGGTGAAGCTGCTTCATGGAAAGGACGTGATCGTCGGCCGCGTGCACGCGGTGGCGAGCGCGGCCGAGCTTGGCCCGCAGGACGCCGTGTTCGTGACGCTGAAGGCGAACATGCTCGACTCGTTTGCGAGCCAATGCGCGCCGCTCCTCGGCAAGGACACCGCCGTGGTCTTCGTGCAGAACGGCATCCCGTGGTGGTACGACGAGCGGCTGGGCCGCCTCGACCCGAATGGTCTCCTGAGGAAGAGCATTCCAAAGGGCAGCATCATCGGCGCCGTACCCTATTCGGCGAACGAGATCGTCGAGCCCGGCGTGATCGAGAACCACGTGCCGGGCAACAACATGATCCCGCTCGGGCGGCCGGACCACGCGGTCACGCCGATAGTGACGGCGTTGCGCCGCGCCCTTGAGGATTGTGATATTTCGTCACCGCCGGTCGCCGACATCCGCCAGTCGATCTGGAGCAAGCTCTCGCAGATGCTCGGCAACTCGACGCTTTGCACCATTACCGGCCTGACGGTAGGCGAAGTGCGCGGCGATCCGGATCTCAAGGAAATCGCCGCGCGCGCCGGCGCGGAAGGCCGCGCTATCGCCAAAGCGCTCGGCGTGGCGGTCGACGCTGCGCCGCAGCGCCCGAGCGGCGGCCATGCCTCCGGCGCGGCGGGCCACAAGCCTTCCATGCTGCAGGACTACGAGCGCGGCCGCCCGATGGAAATCGAGTCTCAGCTGATGGCGCCGCTCGCGCTCGCGCGGGCTGCAAAAGTCAATACGCCGACGCTCGATCTCATCGTGCCGCTCGCCGCGGCCAAGGCGAGGGCGAAGGGGCTGTTCACGCATTAGAATCGGCTTCGCTGCCATGCCCAAGGCAAAACCGATCGAACGGGCACGCAGGGAGGAGGGTGCAGCATCCCCGCTCGACGCGGCATTCAAGCTCGTCGACTCCCTTCCCGTGCCGGTGTTCTTCAAGAGCCGCGACGGGCGCTACCTCGGCGTCAATCGGGCCTGGGAGGAATTTTTCGGCATCCCGGCCGACGCGTTCATCGGCAAGCAGGTGGCGGAGCTCTATCCGCAGGATCCGGAGGTGGCCGAGAAGCACGCCGCCATGGACCGCGAGCTCTACGCGCGCCCGGGCCGGCAAAGCTACGAAATCACGGTGCCGCTGCGCGACGGCCAGCGCCGCGACACCATCTACTACAAGGCCACCTACACCGATGCGCGCGGCGAAGTCGCCGGGCTGATCGGCACCATCGTCGACATCACCGGCCACAGGCGCGCCGAAGCGGCCCTGCACGAGAGCGAGGCGCGCCTGCGCGGCATCGTCGACGCGCTGAACGAAGGCATCCTCGCCTACGACCGCGACCTGAAGATCGTCTGGGGCAACCAGGCGGCCGAGCGCATCGTCGGCCTGCCGCTCGCCGAGCTGATGGGCGCCGAAGGCTTCACCTCGGTGCTGCCCAGCGTGAAGGCCGACGGCACGCCGCTCAAGGCGGAGGAGCGGCCGATCCGCATCACGGTGCGCACCGGCAAGCCGCTCTCGGGGCACGTGGTCGGCATCAAGCGCGCCGGCGGCGCGCATACCTGGATCTCGGTCAACACCGGCTTCCTGCGCCACGCCGATTCGAGCGACTGGTACGGGCTGGTGGCGACCTTCACCGACATCACGGCGCAGAGGAACGCCGAGCAGGCGCTGCGCGAGAGCGAGATGCGCTTCCGCGAGACCTTCGAGCTCGCCGCCTCGGGCATCGCGCACGTCGACCTGAGCGGCCGCTTCCTGCGCGTGAACCGCAGCCTGTGCGAGATCCTCGGCTACACGCAAGCCGAGCTGATCGCGCGCTCGGTGAAGGAGATCTCGCACCCCGAGGACCGGGATCTCACCGACGCCGAGCGCGGCCGCGTGCGCCGCGGCGAGATCCCCTTCGCGCGCTTCGAGAAGCGCTACGTGCGAAGCGACGGCAGCACGGTGTGGGTCGAGCTCTCGGTCGCGCTCGCGCGCAACGCGCAGGGCGCGCCGCTCTACGAAATCGCCATCTTCGACGACATCACCGAGCGCAAGCAGGCGGAGGCGGCGCTGCGCGACAGCGAGGAGCGCTTCCGGCGCACCTTCGAGCTGGCCGGCTCCGGCGTCTCGCACGTCAGCCTCGAGCGGCGCTTCCTGCGCGTCAACCGGCGGCTTTGCGAGATGCTCGGCTACCGCGAGGACGAGCTGGTCGGCATGTCGGTGAAGGAGATCTCGCACCCCGACGACCGCGACGCGACGGACACGCCGCGCGTCGAGCTGCTCGCGGGCAGCAAGGACATCGTGCGCCTGGAAAAGCGCTACCTGCGCAAGGACGGCACGGTGGTCTGGGCGAACATCAGCCTGGCGCTGCAGCGCGACGGCGAAGGCCGTCCGCAGTACGTCATTTCGGTGGTCGACGACATCACGGCGCGCCGGCAGGCCGAGGCGGCGCTGCGCGAAAGCGAGGAGCGCTACCGCCGCACCTTCGAGCTGGCCGGCTCGGGCGTGGCGCACATCGGGCTCGATCGCCGCTTCATCCGCGTCAACCGCAAGCTGTGCGAGATCCTCGGCTATCCGGAGCACGAGCTCACCGGCATGACCGGCCGGCAGATCTCGCATCCCGACGACCTCGACGTCATCAACACGCAGCGGCCGAGGCTCTACCGCGGCGAGATCGACAACGTCCACGTCGAGAAGCGATACGTGCGCAAGGACGGCTCGACCGTCTGGGTGGCCTTCAGCATGGTGCTCGAGCGCGATGCACAGGGCGAGCCGCTCTACGAGATCGCCATCTTCGACGACATCACCGAGCGCAAGGAGTCCGAGCGCGCGCTGCGCGAGAGCGAGGAACGCTTCCGCAGCCTGACGCAGCTCTCCTCCGACTGGTACTGGGAGCAGGATGAAAACTTCGGCCTGACCTTCATGTCGGGCCGCATGGGCCAGCGCACCGGCCTCGCCCCCTCCGACTACCTCGGCCGCAAGCGCTGGGAGACGCCGGCGCTCAACCTCACCGAGGCCGACTGGCAGCGCCATCGCGCGCAGCTCGAGCGCCACGAGCCGTTCCGCGACTTCGAGATGCTGCGCCCGTCCCCGGACGGCACCGGCCGCTGGGTCTGCGTGAGCGGCGAGCCGATCTTCGACGAGCGCGGCCGCTTCAAGGGCTACCGCGGCGTCGGCCAGGACATCACCGAGAGGAAGCGCGCCGAGGAGGAGCTGCGCCGGGCGCACGACGAGCTGGCGAGGAAGGCGGAGGAGCTGCAGCGCTCGAACGCCGAGCTCGAGCAGTTCGCCTACGTCGCCTCGCACGACCTGCAGGAGCCGCTGCGCATGGTGTCGTCCTACACGCAGCTTCTCGGCCGCCGCTACGGCGAGCGCCTCGACGGCGACGCCAAGGAGTTCATGCACTACATCGTCGACGGCGCGGCGCGCATGAAGCAGCTGATCGAGGACCTGCTCGCCTACTCGCGCGTCGGCACCAAGGGCAAGGAGTTCAAGCCGGTCGAGATCGAGGCGCCGCTGCGCAAGGCGATCGGCAACCTGCGCGCCGCGATCGAGGAATCGGGCGCCGCCGTGACCTGGGATCCGCTGCCGACCCTGTCGGTCGACGAGCTGCAGCTCGCGCAGCTGTTCCAGAACCTGATCGGCAACGCGCCCAAGTTCCGGGGCCAGGGCGTGCCGCGCGTGCATGTGTCCGCCCTGGACAAGGACGACGAATACGAAGTGACCGTGGCGGACAACGGCATCGGCATCGATCCGCAGTACTTCGAGCGCATCTTCATGGTGTTCCAGCGGCTGCACACGATGGGCGACTATCCCGGCACCGGCATCGGCCTCGCGATCTGCAAGAAGGTCGTCGAGCGCCACGGCGGCGCGATCTGGGTCACGTCGACGCCCGGCGAAGGCAGCCAGTTCCATTTCACGCTACCGAAAAAGAGGGAAACGCAATGACCGACGGACGCTCGCCCATCGACATCCTGCTGGTGGAGGACAACCCGGGCGACGAGCGCCTGACGCGCGAGGCGCTGAAGGAGGGCAAGGTCTACCACACGCTGCACTGGGTGAAGGACGGCGTCGAGGCGATGGACTTCCTGCAGCAGAAGGGCAAGTACCAGAGCGCGCCGCGCCCGGACATCATCCTGCTCGACCTCAACCTGCCGAAGAAGGACGGCCGCGAAGTCCTGCAGGACATCAAGTCCGACGAGAAGCTCAAGCGCATCCCGGTCGTGGTGCTGACCACCTCGAAGGCGGAGGAGGACGTGCTGCGCACCTACAACCTGCACGCCAACTGCTACGTGACGAAGCCGGTGGACCTGGAGAAGTTCATCGTCGTGGTGCGCTCGATCGACATCTTCTGGCTCACCGTGGTGACGCTGCCGCCGAATGGGCATTAGGGAATCGAGCGCGCCTTCTTGCCGCCCCCCTGTCAAGGGGGGAAGCGAGCCGCAGGCGAGCGGGGGGTTGGCTTTACGTCTTCCCTGTGAACAGGTGCATCACCTCGGCATTCGTAAAGCGGATCACCCGAAGTCCGAGCGCTGCAAGGGCAGCAGTTCTTTTCGCGTCATGAGCCTCACCGCCGCCGGTGAAGTGACTGTCGCCGTCGATCTCGATGACGAGACGCAGCCCGGAGCAATAGAAGTCCGCGATATACGAACCGAGCGGCCGGCGCAGAGCACGCGAGGGCAGTTTCAAGCCCAGGCGGTAGGGAACGAGGCGGCGATCGCGCATGGGCACATCAACGCGCGGCGCCGGATTTCGTTAACCGAAAGCCAACCCCCCGCTCACTTCGTTCGCGCCCCCCTTGACAGGGGGGCAGCGCAAGGCCCGCGTGCATAACGTCCTCCTCATCGAGGACAACCCCGGCGACGCCCGGCTGATCCGCGAGATGATCGCGGACGACCCGCGCGCGCCGTTCACGGTGCATTACGCCGACCGGCTGGCGAAGGGCCTCGAGCATCTGTCCGCCGGGCAGACGGCGCTCGTCATCCTCGACCTCTCGCTGCCCGACAGCTTCGGCCTCGACACCTTCATGAAGGTGTACGCGCACTCGCCGGCGGTGCCGATCATCGTGCTCACGGGAAACGACGACGATGCGCTGGCGCTCTCCGCGGTGAAGGGCGGGGCGCAGGATTACCTCGTCAAGAGCCGCCTCGACCGCGAGCTGCTGCTGCGCTCGATGCAGTACTCGATCGAGCGCAAGCGCTACCAGGTGCAGCTCGAGCACCAGGCCAACTACGACGCGCTCACCGGCCTGCCGAACCGCAACCTGCTGCACGACCGCCTGCGCCAGGCCGTCTACGCGCAGCGCAACACGCGCAACATCGCGGTCGTGTTCATGGACCTCGACCACTTCAAGTTCGTGAACGACAGCCTCGGCCACTCGACCGGCGACAAGCTGCTGAAGGCGATGGGCGAGCGCCTGCGCTCGGTGCTGCGCGAGGGCGACACGGTGGGGCGCGTGGGCGGCGACGAGTTCGTGCTGATCCTGAACGACCAGTCGAACGAGGAGGTGATCTTCCGCGCGATGCAGCGCATCAGCGCCAAGGTGTCCGAGCCGCTCACCATCGAGGGCAAGGAGCTCTACGTCACCTGCAGCGCCGGCATCAGCCTGTATCCGCAGGACGGGCGCGACGTCGACACGCTCCTCAAGAACGCCGACGCGGCGATGTACCGCGCGAAGGAGCACGGGCGCTCCAACTTCCAGTTCTATACCTCGGAGATGAACGAGCGGGTGAACGACCGCCTGGCGCTCGAGCACGCGCTGCGCCGCGCGCTGGAGCGCAAGGAGTTCCTCCTGCACTACCAGCAGAAGGTCGATCTGCGCACGGGCGGCATCATCGGCGCCGAGGCCCTGGTGCGCTGGAGCCATCCCGAGTGGGGCCTGGTGCGGCCGGCACGCTTCATCCCGATCGCCGAGGAAACCGGCCTCATCGTCCAGCTCGGCGAATGGGTGATCTACGAGGCCTGCCGGCAGGCGCGCGCCTGGCTCGACGCGGGGCTCCGGCCGGGCGTGGTCTCGGTGAACCTTTCGGCGCGCCAGTTCCGCGCCGAGGGCCTGGTGCGCACGGTGTCGCGCATCCTCGAGGAGACCGGCCTCGCGCCGGCGCAGCTCGAGATGGAGCTCACCGAAAGCATGGTTATGCACAACGTCGAGACGGCGATCGCCACGCTGCAGGGGCTGAAGTCGCTCGGCATCGGCCTCTCGGTCGACGACTTCGGCACCGGCTACTCGAGCCTTTCCTATCTGAAGGACCTGCCGATCGACGCGCTCAAGATCGACCGCTCCTTCGTGCGCGACATCCGCGGCGGCTCGGAGACCGAGGACGGCATCCTCGCCCAGGCGATCATCTCGCTCGGCCACGCGCTGCACCTGCAGGTGATCGCCGAAGGCGTCGAGACCGACGCGCAGATGCACTTCCTCAAGCGTCACGGCTGCGACCAGGTGCAGGGATTCCTCTACGGCGAGCCCGTGCCGCCGATGCAGTTCGCGCAGCTCCTCGAGCGCATCAAGAAAGGCAGGCGAGCGTGAAAACCATCCTCGCCGTGCTGGCGGCGCTCTTCCTCTCCACGGCGATGGCGCAGGAGCTGCGCGTCTTTTCCGGCGGGGCGGCGAAGTCGATCGTCGATCCGCTGGCGGCGTCCTTCCCGCACGGCAAGGTCAGCGTGCAATACAAGCCGATGGGCCCGCTCGTGCAAAGCCTCGAGCAGGGCGCCGAAGCCGATCTGGTCATCGTCACCGAGGAGACGCTGCCGAAGCTCGAGCGCGAGAACCGCGTGAAGCGCGGCGCGAAGCCGATCGCGCGCGTCGGCATCGGCGTGGCGGTGAACGAAAGCGCGCCCTCGCCGGACATCTCCACGGTGGAGGCGTTCAGGAGGACGCTGCTCGCCGCGAAGTCGGTGGTCTACATCGACCCGAAGATCGGCACGAGCGGCAAGCACGTGGCGGAGGTGCTCGCGCGCCTGGGCATCGCCGAAGAGATCAACCGCAAGGCACGGCTCGGCCAGGGCGGTTATATCGTCGAGCCGGTTGGCCGCGGCGAGATCGAGCTCGGCATCCACCAGGTGAGCGAGATCCTGCCGGTGAAGGGCGTGAAGCTGGTCGGCGAGTTGCCCCGCGAGCTGCAGAAGTACACTGTGTACGTGGCTGCTCCCGTTACCCAATCGCGCCTGGTCCTCGACTTCATCGATCACCTGACCGGTCCCGAGGCGCGCCGGCGCCTCGTGCAAGCGGGGTACACGGCCCCTGAGTGATGCCGCCGTGAGCGACGCGAAGCGTGCCGTCGTCCTCGCGGTCGACGACTCTCCCGACCTGTTGATGCTGATGGCGAAGGCGCTCGGCGCCGACTACACGGTGGTCACCGCACAAGGGGGCGCCGCGGGGGTCAAGTTCGCGCACGCCGATCCGCGCCCGGACCTGATCCTGCTCGACGTCGAGATGCCGGGCGGCCCCTCCGGCTTCGACGTGTGCAAGGCGCTGAAAGGCGACGCGGCGACGACCGACATCCCGATCATCTTTCTCACCGGCAAGACCGAGGCGCAGGCGCAGGTCGAAGGCCTGCAGCTCGGCGCGGTCGACTACGTCACCAAGCCGATCAACGCCGCGGTGCTCAAGGCGCGCGTGCGGCTGCACCTCGCGCTCATCGACCGGCGCCACGAGCTCGAGCGCCTGGTGCAGGAGCGCACCGCGCAGCTCGAGCACACGCGCGCCGAGCTGATCCGGCGCCTCGGGCGCGCGATGGAGATGCACGAGAGCTCGGCGGTCGGCAACCGCGTCATGCGGCTCGCGCAGTACGCGAAGCTGATCGCGCTCGCTGCCGGCGCCAAGCCGCAGGTCGCCGAGATGATGATGATCGCGGCGCCGCTGCACGACGTCGGCAAGCTCGGCGTGCCGGCCGAGATCCTGCGCAAGAAGGAGAAGCTCTCGGTGCCGGACTGGGAGCGCGTCAAGCGCCACCCGAAGATCGGCGCCGAGATCATCGGCGAGCACGACGACCCGCTGCTCAAGCTGGCGCGCCAGATCGCGCTCACGCACCACGAGTGCTGGGACGGCTCGGGCTATCCCGACGCGCTGAAGGGCGAGGCGATTCCCTGGCCGGGGCGCGTGATGGCGGTGGTCGACGCCTTCGAAGCGATGACCACCACGCAGTTCTACCGCGACCCGAAGAAGATCGAGGAGGCCGCGCTCGAGATCATCAAGGCCGCCGGCACGCGCTACGACCCGAAGATCGTCGAGGCCTTCAAGAAGGCGCTGCCGGTGATGCAGAAGGTGCGCGAGCACTACGCCGATGCGCTCGGCGACCTCATCAACCTGGACTTCGCCAAGCCCGCCGCGCCCGCGCCCGTCAAGAAGTGAGCAAGCTCTTCTGCTCGGCTCGCCGCCGGCGGCCCGCACGCAACTCGCTGAACCGTTGAAGCTAAGGCTCGAGCGTTCGTTCGTAACCTGCAAGCCATAAAGAGGAAAGTTGCAATTTGTGCGGTGCGGCGGTAGCTTGCGCGCTGCCTCGGCGCCCCGCCCCCTTTGGACCCCCTAAGCCGAACCCGAAAATCCTCGCTCGCCGGGCTGACGCTCGCGGCGCTCGGCGTCGTTTTCGGCGACATCGGCACGAGCCCGCTGTACGCGGTGAAGGAAACCTTCGCCCCGTCGCACGGCATCGAGCTCACCGACGACAACATCCTCGGCGGTCTGTCGACGATCTTCTGGGCGCTGATGATCGTCGTCACGCTGAAGTACGTGACGCTGATGATGCGCGCCGACAACCGCGGCGAGGGCGGCATCATGGCGCTGATCGCGCTCGCGCAGAAGGCGATCAAGCCCCATCCGGAGTGGCGCATCCCGCTGCTCATCATCGGCGTGTTCGGCGCGTCGCTCTTCTACGGCGACGCGGTCCTCACGCCGGCGATCTCCGTGCTGTCGGCGGTCGAAGGCCTGGAAGTCGGCACGCGCGCGCTCAAGCCCTACGTGCTGCCGGTGGCCGCCTCGGTGCTGCTCGCGCTCTTCGCCCTGCAGGCGCGCGGCACCGCGACCGTCGGCAAGCTGTTCGGGCCGGTGACGATGGCCTGGTTCATCGCCATCGGCGCGGCCGGCATCTACGGCATCGTGCAGAAGCCGGTGGTGCTCCAGGCCGTCAATCCGGCGCATGCCTTCCACTTCCTCACCGACCACGTCGCCGAGTCCTTCGTCGTGCTCGGCTCCGTGGTGCTCGCCGTCACCGGCGCCGAGGCGCTCTACGCGGACATGGGGCATTTCGGCAAGGGCGCGGTGCGCATCGCCTGGTTCAGCCTGGTGGCGCCGGCCCTCGTGCTCAATTACTTCGGCCAGGGCGCGCTGCTGATGCTCACGCCGCAGGCGGTGGAAAACCCGTTCTACCTGCTGGTGCCCGGCTGGGCGCTCTACCCGATGGTGGCGCTCGCCACCGCGGCCTCGGTGATCGCCTCGCAGGCCGTCATCACCGGCGCCTTTTCGCTCACCAAGCAGGCCGTGCAGCTCGGCTTCCTGCCGCGCATGACGATCGTGCACACCTCGGCGCGCGAGGTCGGACAGATCTACATCCCGTCGCTCAACTGGCTGCTGTGCATCTCCGTCATCGCCGCGGTGCTCGGCTTCGGCGCCTCGTCACGCCTGGCCGGCGCGTACGGCGTCGCGGTGACCGCCACCATGCTGGTCGACACGCTGCTCAGCTTCTTCGTCGTGCGCTACATGTGGAACTACCCGCTCGCCGCCTGCCTCGCCGCGACCGGGTTTTTCGCCATCATCGATCTCTCGTTCTTCAGCGCCACGCTGCTCAAGATCGCCGACGGCGGCTGGTTCCCGCTCGCGATCGGCGCGTGCGTGTTCGTCGTCATGACGACCTGGCGGCGCGGCCGCGAGATCCTCTACCAGCGGCTGGCGGAGGGTTCGGTGCCGCTGAAGAGCTTCCTCGACTCGCTCTTCCGCGACCCGCCGCACCGCGTGCCGGGCACGGCGATCTTCCTCACCGCGACCCCCGACGTCGTGCCGCACGCCCTGCTGCACAACCTCAACCACAACAAGGTGCTGCACGAGCGCGTGGTGTTCCTCACCGTCGAGGTGCGCGACGTGCCCTGGGTGGCCTTCACCGACCGCGTCAACGTCGAGTCGCTCGGCCACGGCTGCTGGAAGATCCGCGTGCGCTACGGCTTCATGAACCGGCCGGATGTCACGCGCGCGCTCGAGCTGTGCTCGGCGCTCGGCCTCGAATTCGAGCTGATGGAGACTTCGTTCTTCCTCTCGCGGCAGAAGATCGTGCCGACCATGGGCGGCATCGGCATGGCGTTCTGGCGCGACCGCATGTTCGCCGCCATGGCGAGGAACGCCGGCAACGTCACCGACTACTTCAACATCCCGACCAATCGGGTGATCGAGCTCGGCGCGCGGGTGCAGATCTAGCCTGATAGATTTTTACCGGCCCGGACATTTCTTGGCCGTTTCCCGACAGCGTCGCCGGCCGGCGATTTGCGAGCATCGCCGCATGCTCGGATGGCAGCTCACCTGGGTCCGCGTCGCGCCGCAGCCTGCGGCGAACGAGCCGTGGCCGGTCTTCACGCGCAAGCGCGAAGTCACGGTGACCCGGAGCGGGCCTTACACGCGCGTGGTGCTCACCAAGCGCGCCGAGCCGATCGCTAATCGGTAGCACGCAGGTGCTCGCGCTCCCGGCGCGGCGCGCGTGCCGTCGCCTGGCTACGACAGATAGGCGTTGACGTACGCCCAGGCGACCAGTCCCGCGAGGATAGCGACCGAAGTCACGGAAATCCTCAGGTACGCAGGCTTGCCCTCGCGCGGTGCCGCGAGCGGCGCGGATGCTCTCGAAAGGTTCATGACCGTCCCCTTTGATTTGTTCTTGACGACTGCGCGGGACGTGACGCAATGCTTGTGCCAGGCGCCAAACCGCTTGCCCGGTGCCGCGTTTCGCGGAGAATTGTTCGGCATGGCGCAAGTGCCGCAAGTCGCCCCTCCGGCGCCTGCCGGTGTCGATCTCTTCGGGGATTACAGCCCGGCGGTGACCTGCGCCAGCGCGCTGATCCTGGTGCTCGCCATCTCCGTGATCGACCGGCTGACGGGCTATGACCTGCAGATCGGCGTGCTGCACCTCGTGCCGATCGCCATGGTGACCTGGGCGGTCGGACGCACCTGGGGCCTGATCGCCGCGGCCGCGGCGGTGGCGCTCTGGTTCGTGATCTTCCGCAACGCCCACACCTACAGCACGCCGGTCTACTTCTATTGGGACGGCGTGGTGCTTCTCGGCACGTTCGTCGCCTTCGTCCTGCTGATCGCCAAGCTGCGCGAGGCGCTGCGCTCGCACGAGTTGTCGCTCTCCGTGCTCGAGAAGCTCGACGCGCCGGCCTACGTGGTCGATCTGCAGCGCGACGTGGTGCTGCTCGGCAACCGCGAGTTCCGCGCCGCGTTCGAAGGCCGGCCGGCCGAGGAGCTCGCGCAGTACCCGGCGCAGGAAGCGCGCTTCACGCTGGCCGATGGGCGGCCGGCGCTGGTGAGGATCCTGACGCTATAGGCGGCTTCTTGCCTCGTCCCGGGCTCTAGAAGTGCACCGCGGTCGGGAAGAAGAACCCGATCACGCAGAAGAGCACCCCGATCACGCCGAGGCCGCCGCCGATCCAGGCGAGCGCGATCATCTCAGCGATGATCGACGCGGACGCGAGCACGATGGCGATCTGCACCGCGGCCGAGGCGAGCTCGTAGTGGTGGTAGGCGGCCATCGACCGGTCGCGCTTCTTTTCCGCTTCCTTGGCGCGCGCGGCGAGCTGGTCGCGGCCTTCGCCGGTCTCGGGCTCCGACTGGTAGCGCTGCGCCGTGTCCTTCCACTTCGCCGCCTGCTTCTTCGCCGCCTCGCCGGCATTGCCGGCCTCGACTTCCTCGGCGGCGGTGCGCAGCACGGTCTGCCGGATGGTCTTCGCCTGGAAGAAGGCCCAAAGGTTCGATGCTTCGATGTTGTAGGCGAGTCCCGCCGTCTGGGCGCTCTTGCCGAGCGTCTCCGAGAAAGCGAGGACCAGCGCGAGTACCGAGATCAAGAGCGCGATGCCCTTGCTGCCGTGGTGCTCCCCATGGCCGTGGCCATGGCCGTGTCCTGCCGACATGGATCATCCTCCCGTGGTGGGGGCGCGATTTTAGCTGGACTTGGCGAACATCAGCAGGCCGGCGAGCGCGAGGACGGTGAACACCGCGCCGGCGTAGAAGGTCGCACCCGCGCCGAACGCATTCCACAGCGCGCCCGCCAGCACGCTGGCCGCGAGGAGCGCGATGCCCGACACGAGGTGGAAGACGCCGAAGGCCGTCCCGCGCAGGTGGGCCGGCGCGGCATCGGCGACCAGCGTGGAGAGAAGTCCCTGCGTCAGGCCCATGTGTACGCCCCACAGCGCCACGCCGGCGAAAAGGAGCGTCATGCCGGAGGACCAGGCGAGCGCGAGGTCGGAGACGATGAGCGCGGCGGTGCCCCACAGGAGGAGCGAGCGGCGGTGGCCATGATCGGCCGCGACCCCCGCCGGATAAGCGACCGCCGTGTAGACGACATTCATGACCACCATGACGAGCGGCACGAGGCCGATCGCGAGGCCGAGATCCTGCGCGCGCAGCACGAGGAACGCTTCCGAGAAGCGCGCCAGCGTGAGCACCGCGCCGATCGCCACGATCATCCAGTAATGCGCGCTCAGCTCGCGCGCCGAGCGAAGCGGGGCGCTCCTGGACGACACTTCCTTGCGCTCCGACTCGCGCACGAAGAGGACGAGCACCACGACGCAAAGGAGCGCCGGGATCACCGCGAGCCACAGCACCATGCGGATGTCGTCCGCGAGGAGAAACATGAGCCCGATCGCGGCGAGCGGCCCGAGCACGGCGCCGATCGTGTCGAGCGCCTGGCGCAGCCCGTAGGCGCGCCCGCGCAGGCCCGGCTCCGTGACGTCGGCGATCAGCGCATCGCGCGGCGAGCCGCGGATGCCCTTGCCGATGCGGTCGAGGAAGCGCGCGGCGAGGACCAGCAGCATGGTGCCCGCGAGCGGGAACAACGGCTTGGAGAAGGCGGCGAGCCCGTAGCCGAGGACAAGGAGCGGCTTGCGCCGCGGCAGGCGGTCGGAAAGGGCGCCGGAAAAGATCTTGATGATCGATGCCGTCGCCTCGGCGATGCCTTCCACGAGGCCCACGGCCACCATGCCGGCGCCGAGGACCACCGTCATATAGAGCGGCAGCAGGCCGTGCACGAGCTCGGACGACAGATCCATCAGCAGCGAGACGGCGCCCAGCGCCCAGACCGTGGGATGCAGCCGCTTCATGGCGTATCGGGCTGCGCCGTCTCGCGTGACGGCGTGCGTCCGCCGCCGTATTGCGCCCAGGCGATGCCGGCCATGGTGACCGCGGCGCCGGCGATCTTGGGCAGCGTGAACTGCTCGCCCAGCGTGAGCCACGCGACCACGCCGGCGATCGGCGGCGGCAGGTAGAGCAGCGGCGCCGAGCGCGCGATGCCGCGCACGGCGTTCACCCAGGTCCACACCAGCCAGCCGAGCACGGACGAGAGCGCGATCGACCAGAAAAGCCCGAGCCAGACCATCGGCGTCAGGTGGCCGAGGTCCGCCGCCGCGATGCTCGGCGCCGAAAGGAGCAGCATCGGCGGCGCGCCGAAGAGGAGGGTATAGGCGAGCACGATGAGCGGGCCATAGCGCTCCACCAGCGGGCGCACCATCACCGTGTAGAGCGAAAAGAGCAGCGCCGCGATGAGCAGCACCAGGTCGCCGATGCCGGCGTGCGCCACGCCGCGCGTGAACTTGTCGCCGAGGAACACCGCGATGCCGAGCAGGGCGATCAGCGTGCCGACGACCTGGCTGCGGCGCAGCGGCTCCGCGCCGAGCACCACCAGGATGAGGAGCGTGAAGAGCGGCCCGCTGGTCAGCACGATGGCCGACGAGAACGCCGTGGAAAGGCTGATGCCCCAGAAGACGAGGCCGACGTGCAGCGCGTGGCCGACGATGCCGGAGGCGATGAAGCGCGGCAGGTCTGCACGGTCCGGCCACGTCTTGCCGATCCGGTGACGAAATACAAAGAGCAGCAGGCCGAACGCCAGCACCGGCATGGCGAGGAAGCGGATGAAGAGGAAGGCGCCCACGCCGAGCGCATCGAGCACGTACTTCACGAAGGCGAAGTTGACGCCCCACAGGAACATCGTGCAGAGCGCGGCGATCAGCGACCAGCGTGCAGCCGTCACGGCAAAAATGGGGTCAGATCAGCTTTTTCGTTAAACTCGCCCCATCCTACCGTAGCGAAATGTTCATCTGACCCCCTTTTCGCCCTTGTTCGCGCGCGCGGCCGTGCAGGCGCTGGCGGCGTCGAAGATCCGCGAGCTCTACAACGCCGGCATCGGCCAGCCGGGCCTGGCGGCGTTCTGGGTCGGCGAGCCCGACGAGCCGACGCCGGAGTTCATCCGCCGCGCGGCAACCGAGTCGATCGCCGCCGGCGAGCTCTTCTACACGCACAACCTGGGCATTGCCGAGCTGCGCGAGGCGCTCGCGGCGTATGTCTCGCGGCTGCATCGCAAGACGCAGATGGACCAGATCGCGGTGACGAGCGCCGGCGTCAACGCGCTCATGCTCGCCTCGCAGCTCCTCGTCGACCCGGGCGATCGGGTGGTCGAGGTGGTGCCGTTGTGGCCCAACCTGCAGGAGATCCCGAAAATCCTCGGCGCGCAGGTCACGACCGTCGCGCTCCAGTTCACGCCGCAGGGCTGGCGGCTCGATCTGCAGAAATTGCTCGATGCCCTGCAGCCCGGCACGCGAGCGCTGTATCTCAACTCGCCCAACAACCCGACCGGCTGGACCATCACGCGCGACGAGCAGCGCACCATCCTCGAGCATTGCCGGCGCCACGGCATCTGGATCTTCGCCGACGACGCCTATGAGCGCCTCTGCTTCAGGGAATCCATCGCGCCGTCCTTCCTCGACATCATGGCGAGCGAGGACCGCATCGTCAGCGCGAACACCTTCTCCAAGTCCTGGCTGATGACCGGATGGCGGCTCGGCTGGCTCGTCGTACCGGCCAGCCTGAGCGCCGATCTCGGCAAGCTGATCGAGTACAACACCTCGTGCGCGCCGGTCTTCGTGCAGCGCGCCGGCATCGCCGCGGTGACGCAGGGCGAGCCGGTGGTCGCGCGGACCCTCGAACGCTTCCGTCGCGCGCGCGATTACCTCGTGGACGAGCTAAGAAAGCTGCGCGGGGTGCAGGTCGCGCTGCCGGAGGGCGCGATGTACCTCTTCCTGCGCATCGAAGGCGTGAGCGACAGCCTCGCCTTCTGCAAGCGTCTGGTGCGCGAGCAGGGACTCGGCCTTGCGCCGGGCTCGGCCTTCGGCCCGGAAGGCGAGGGGTTCGTGCGCTGGTGCTTCGCGGCGGAAACCGAGAAGCTCGCCGACGGCGTGGCGCGGCTGCAGCGGGGCCTTGCCTAGGGGAAAGATGGATAGGGATGCGGAAGTCGCCAACCTCGGCATCGTGCGGCCGCCGCTCGTCTACTCGGTATCGATCGCGGCAGGCGTTGCGCTTCAGCTCGCATGGCCGTTCGGATTCGTTCCTGCGGGTGTCGGCGCGCCGCTCGGTGCGATCGCCGTCGCCGTTGCGATCGTCTTGTTCCTTCTCGCTGTGCGCAGCTTTCGCAGGGCCGGCACGCCGGTTCCGGGTAACCGCCCCACCACGGCCATTGTCCGCACCGGGCCCTATCGCTACAGCCGAAATCCCATCTACCTCGCCTTTTCCCTGCTGCAGCTCGGCATCGCGTTGTGGGTGAACAGCATCTGGCTCGTGCTCACGCTGGTCCCCGCGGTGTTGCTCATGTCGCTGGTGGTCATTCCACGGGAAGAGGCATTCCTCGCGGCACGCTTCCCGTCCGAGTTCCTGCCCTACAAGGATTCGGTGCGGCGGTGGTTGTAGGCTTCGCGCCTGTGCCGCACGGCATAGAGAAACGAATCGCCGAAACCTAGAGTTCCTCCACGCGGCGTTCTTCCCCGCCGCAGATTGGAGAAAGCGATGAACCAGACCCAAGCGGTTGCCCTGGCTGCCGCAATCCTTCTCGGCATGCCGGGCTGTTCCAGCGACGAGGGCGCGCCTTCGATCGTTTCCGAGGCGCAGGCGACGGCCGCTCCGGCCGGGCCGGACTACGGCTGGAAGAGCAGGGTGGTGATGTCCGAGTCCGGCGCAGCTGCCGAAGGGACGGTCTACGAATATCACTGAACGGGAGCACCCGGCGGGCATTGCGCCCGCCGGGGTCCCGCCTACTACTGGGGACCTTTAGGCGGCCTTACGCCTTCAGGCCGCGCCTTAGGCGGCCTTGCGAATGCCGGCCGCGGCCTTGTCGAGCATCGAGATCTCTCCCGACAGCTCGGCGCCTTCTTCGACCTTGATCTTGGCGTAGCGGATCTTGCCGGAGACCTTGCCCGCGCTGTAGATGACGAGCTGCTTGCGCACGGTGAGC
>DATDCR010000264.1:0-2820 GCA_036524215.1 Burkholderiales bacterium | reverse complement strand
GCCGGGACATGCGCGAGGCCTGGTTCTAGCGCGCGAGCGCGCCTTGCAGCCGGGCGAGCGCAAGCTCGAGCTCGCTGTGCGCTTCGCTTCCGGGCGGTAACTGCACGAGGAGGCCGCTCCAGTACGCGACGGTCTTGTCGTATTCGCGCGCTTCGAACGCGGCGCTGCCGGCCATCTCGAGTGCGCGCGGATGCGTCGGTCCGAGCGCGAGCGCCTTCTCGATGAGCTCGCGCGGCCGGCCGGCGAGGATCCCGCCTTGCGCGAGCGCCGTCGCGTCGGCGAGCTCGCACCAGATTTGGGGATCGGCGGCCACCTTCGCGTTTGTCGCCAGCGCCCGCTCATAGGCATCGACGGCGGCGGCAAAGCGCTCGGCGTTCATGTGGACGCGCGCGAGCAGCACCCAGCCACGGCCGTCGCCCGGCGAGCGCTGCAGGTGCTGCTCCAGCGTTTGCGCATCCGCGCGCGAATAGCCCACGGCGCTCGGCTCGCCGACCGCGCCGTAGACGAGGAGCGCAGTGATTGGCACGGAGAACAGGACCGCGGCGATGAGCCAGCCCCGAGGAGGGCACTTGAAGCCGGATTCGTCTTCGGCGTCGGCGGCAAGCGCGCTTCGCAGAATCTCATCGCGAGCGGCGGCATGCGACGCCGGGTCTAGAAGTCCGGCCTGCAAGTCGACATCAAGCGCCGCAAGTTCTGCGGCGTGAATCGCCAGGTTCGCCGTCTTCCTTGACGCGGCGTGGCGGGGCCGCTGCCACAGCGTACGCAGGATGAAAGCGAGCGCGACGAGCGTCATCGCGGTCGCAGCGACGACGAAGGCGATCACCGCGACGCCGTGGGAAGCCCTTTTTGCTTCTTGATCGCTTCGTCGAGCAGCTTGATGCCCTCCTGCGAAACGAGCATCGACTTGTTGAGGGACTCCTTCGCCGCATCGGGGTTGTGCATCGAGCTGCCGTTGGAGGCGGTCCACCATTCCCAATGCACATGGGCCTCGTAATGCTTGTCGCGCGCGGCCTTGAGCGCCTCGTCCGGCACGCCGGCGGCGTTCGCCTCCTGGAACTTGTCGACGAGCTGCACCAGCCAGAACTCCGCCTTGCGGGTCTTGCCCTGGATGTGCGCGCTGAGCGAGTCCATCACGTAGAGCGCCTTGGTCGCGTTCCAATCGCGGTGGCAGGTGAGGCAGGTCTCCTTGACGTAGTTGCGCGGGTTGGTCTGCCAGTGCGAGGTGTAGGTCTTGCCGGTCTTCGCATCCTTGACCTTCGGCATGTGGCAGTTCGAGCACTGCACGCCGGCCTTGTCGTGCTTCGAGTTCCAGAACGTTTCGGCTTCCGGGTGCTGCGCCTTCCATAGCAGCGCGCCGGTGATGCCGTGCTTGAAGTCGCGGAACTTGAGGTCGGTGTAGTGCTGGGCGATGCCGAAGACGTCCTTCAGCGGGAAGTGGTTGGTGCGCTGGTCCGGCATCCCCACCGGCTGCCCCGTCGAGGGATCGGTGCCGGGGTTGCAGTTGTATTCGACGTGGCATTGCGCGCACTGCAGCTTGCTGTCGTACTACTCCAGCAGCGCGATCTTGCGCGTGTAGCCGCGCACGCCCATCTCCTTCACATCGATCTTCGTCGCACGCGGGTCCTTGTGCCACAGCGTGTCCTTCTCCGGACGCGTGAGCGCCTGGATCAGGCCGTCGCGCACGACGCGCGGCTTCGCGGCGTGCGGGTCGTGGCAGAAGTAGCAGTTCATCGCGTGGTTCAGGTCCTTCACCATCTCGCTTACCTTGGAGGTGCGGCTCCATTTGGCGCCGGGTACCGGATCGCCCATGTAGGCCCAGTCGAGGATGTGGTCCTGCGTCTTGCACGACAGGCAGACCGGATTCGCCGCCGCGGCGGTGCCGGGCTTGAACGCCTTGTGGTCCTGTCCAGGATAGGCGTCCTCGAGCGCGTCCCACGCCTTCACCGCGCCGGAGCCGGCAAGGTACTGCCAGCCGTTCTTCGGCTGGAAGCGGCCGCCATAGGCGCGGTCGATGAGCAGGTGGTCGATGAGCATGGCCGAATGCGAGCGCGGCAGGTTGTGCTCCTTGGTGAAGCCGTGCGGCATCATCAGCTTGTCCCACGCGGGATTCGGCGAAACGCCCGTCAGGAGCGATTTCTCCGAGCGCGCGGTCTTCTTCCAGTTCATGGTGGCGAAGGATTCGAACTGCTGCTTGTGGCATGCGCCGCACGCCGCGGGATCCGTTTTCGTCAGCGGCCGCGCGCTGGGATTGCCGAGGTGCTTGTCGACGCCTTCGTGGCACGAGGTGCAGGCGACGCCTTGGTGGGCATTGCCAGCGTGGAGCTCCTTGATCGGCGCGTGGCAGTTATAGCAGGCGGCGGCTTGCGCTTTGGCCTTTGCCGCCGGTGCGGCAGTGGCGGACGTCAAGGGGAGAATGAAGCAGGCGACGACGAACAACAGCCTTCCCAGCATTGCAGCCTCCAGAAGAATGTTTTCGCTCGGGTGAACTTATCCGCCGCGTCGTGCGCACGTTTTGATCAGGGTCAACGCGCTCGGCGGAACGTCGCGCAATCTGATTCGTTCGTTCGAAATCGAGGAGGAGAAGAAATGAAGACAGCGATTCGTCGACTGCTCGCCGTGCTGATGATCGCAGGCGCGGCCGCAGCGCATGCGCAGTCCTATCCGTCGAAGCCGGTGCGCATCGTCGTCCCGTATCTGCCCGGCGGCACCGTCGATCTCGTGGCGCGCGTGCTCGCGCAGGGCTTGACGGAGCAGGCGGGGCAGCAATTCGTCGTCGAGAACAAGCCGGGCGCGAGCGGCTCGATCGGCAGCGATGCAGTC
>DATDCR010000263.1:0-11925 GCA_036524215.1 Burkholderiales bacterium | reverse complement strand
GCGTGATCGAGAGCCGCGGCTTCACGGTGTGCGACGATCTGATGCACGGCTTCGGCGGCGGGTATTTCCCGCCGGTCCTGGGCACACGCAGCCGCCCGGCGGGGCCGCTGCCGAAGATGACGCTGGAGGAAAACATGACGGTGGTGGTGCAGCCGAACGTCATCTCGCGCGACAAACCCGCGGGGGTGCAGGTCGGCGAGCTCATTCGGGTGACGAAGACGGGGTTCGAGCGCCTGCACAACGCGCCGCGCGGTTTCTTCAGGGCATGAAGCCGATCACCATCGTGGGCGCGGGGCCGGTCGGCCTCGCCACGGCGCTGTCGCTGGCGCAGCAGGGCATCGCGGTGCATGTCATCGAGCAGGAGCCGGCGCTGACGATCGACCAGCGTGCCGGGTCCTACCATCCGCCGACGCTCGAGATGCTGGCGCCCTTCGGCGTGACCGAAGAGATGCACCGGCAAGGCATCAAGGTGCCGCACTGGCAGATCCGGGATCGCAAGCAAGGCCTGATCGTGGAATGGGACCTTGGCCTGATCGCCGACATCACGCCCTATCCCTACCGCTTCCACCTGGAGCAGCACAAGCTGACGCCGATCCTGCTCGGCAAGCTGGGCGCCTTTGCGCACGCCGAGGTGCAGTTCTCGACCGCGTTCGTCGACGCGCAGCAGAAGGGCGGCGCGGTGGTCGTGACCACGTCCGCGGGCTCTTTCGAGGCGCCGTGGCTCATCGGCTGCGACGGCGGCCGCAGCGCCGTGCGCAAGCGGATCGGCACCGAGTTCGAGGGCTTCACCTGGCCGGAGCGCTTCATCGTCATCAGCACCCACGCCGACTTTCGCCAGCACGGCTTCACCTCCAACGCCTACGTGGCAGATCCGCAGGAATGGGCGGCGGTGTTCCACATGCCCGGACTTTGGCGCATGGCGTTCCCGGTGCATCCGCACGAGGACGAAGCCGAGGTGCTCGAGGCCGAGGCGGTCGAGGCGCGCATGCAGCGCTTCGTCGCCCGCGCCGAGCGCTATGAAGTGCCGTACAAGGACATCTACAAGGTGCACCAGCGGGTGGCGAAGGAATGGCGGCAGGGACGCATCCTCCTCGCCGGCGATGCCGCGCACCTCAACAATCCTCTCGGCGCCTTCGGCCTGAACGGCGGCCTGCACGATGCCATCCTGCTCGGCGAATACCTCGGCAGGGTCGTGCGCGGCGAGGCGGGGGAAGACCTTCTCGACCTCTACGTGCGCAAGCGCCGCACGGCGAACATCGACTTCGTGCAGACCCAGTCGATCAGCAACAAGAAGATGCTCGAGGAAGCCGATCCGGCGAAGCGCGAGCAGATCTTCGCCAACCTGCGGCGCATTGCCGCCGACCGGGACGCGGCGCGCGAGTTCCTGATCCGCTCCTCGATGATCTGGAGCGTGCGGCGGGCGGCCGAAATCCGCTAGTCTTTCGCCGTGCTCTTCCTGAGCAACCACGATGTCGAGAACGTGCTCTCGATGCAGGCCGTCATCGAGGCGCTGGAGAAGGCCTATCTGGAGCTCGCCGACGGCGAGGCGGTGTGCCGGCCGCGCATCGACATTCGCATCCCGACGCGCCACCCCGCGCGCAATTACCAGTGGGGCACCATGGAAGGCGGTTCAACAGCGGGCTATTTCGCGATCCGCATGAAATCCGACGTGATCTACGAGACGAGCCGCGACGGCAGGGTGACGCAGGAGAAGTACTGCTCACGGCCGGGCCTGTACTGCGGGCTGGTGCTGCTCACGTCCATCGAGACCGGCGAGCCGCTTGCGCTCCTGAACGACGGCGTGCTGCAGCACCTTCGTGTCGGCGCGGACGGTGCGATCGGCGTGAAGTACATGGCGAACCGGCAGGCCGAGGTGGTCGGCATGCTGGGATCCGGCGGCATGGCGCGCGCCCATATGCAAGCCTTCCTCGCCGTGCGCCGCATCAGGAAGCTGCAAGTGTTCAGCCCGACGCCGGCAAACCGCGAGCGCTTCGCACACGAAATGGCCGCTGCCCACGGCATCGAGGTCCAGGTGTGCAGCCGGCCGGAGGAGATCTACCGCGGCGCGCATATCGTTGCCGCGCTCACGGATTCAGCCGTGCCGGTCCTCGACGGCGCGCGCCTGGAGAAAGGCGCGCACGTCATCAATATCGGGGGCAGTGGCGTCCCGGATCGGGCCACGCTCGAGCGCGTGGACGTCTACCTGCGCTTCGGTGACGCGCCGGCGCCGACCAGCCGGCCGGACCTGGTCATGGACGACGAGCACATCGGATGGGAAGCGCGCCCGGGTCAGCGCAAGCACGGTGATGGCCGCCGCGGCCGCTCGCATGGGGTCTTGCTACCCGACCGGCGCGTGACCCTCGCGGACTTGATCCGCGGGAAGGCGAGCGGGCGCACGGCGCGCGACCAGATCACCTATTCGGAGCGCGGCAATCTGCAGGGAGCGCAATTCTTCGCCGTCGCCGGCAAGGCCTACGAGCTTGCCCGGCAGGCCGGCCTCGGCCGCGAGCTCCCGACCGAGTGGTTCCTGCAGGACATCCGCAACTGATAAATAGGGTCTGTCCCTATTTATCACAGAAATAACCTAGAGCATCGCCGAGCCGCCGTCGACGACCAGCGTCTGGCCGGTCATGAAGGCGGCATCGTCGCTCGCGAGGAAGCTCACGGTGCCGACGAGGTCCGCGGGCGTCTCGTCGCGCTGGATGGCGCGGGTCTTCCGGGTGAGCTCGCCCTGCCGCCGGTGCTGCTCGATCGCGGCGACGTTCTCGGAGAGCGTGAATCCCGGCGCGAGGGCATTGACGGTGATGCCGTCGGCACCGAGCTCGCGCGCGAGGCCGCGCGTCATGGAAATGACCGCACCCTTGCTCGCGATGTAGTGCAGGAAGAGCGGCACGCCCTTCAGCGGCGCGCCGGAGGCGAGGTTGATGATGCGGCCGTAGCCGCCTTTGCGCATCTGCGGCACGCAGGCGCGGCAGCAAAGGAAGACGCCGAGCGTATTCACCTCCATCACCCGGCGCCATTCGTCGGGCGGAATCTGCTCGAAAGGCCGCAGCTCGAGCGAGCTGAATAGGGCGGCGTTGTTGACGAGGATGTCGAGGCGGCCGAAGGCCTTCATCGTCTCGGCTGCCATGCGCTCGACGTCGCGCTCGGAAGCGACGTCGACATTCAGCCCGAGCGTGCGGGCACCGGTCGCCTTGGCGATTTCCGCCGCTGCCACATCGAAGTTCTTGATATCCGAAACGACGACCGCGGCGCCATCCTGCGCAAGGCGCAGCGCCAGCGCGCGGCCGATGCCGGCGCCCGCGCCGGTGACGACGGCGACCTTGCCCTTCAGCCGTTCCATACGACGTCCTCGTA
Source organism: Burkholderiales bacterium (assembly GCA_036524215.1). Classification (GTDB taxonomy): domain Bacteria; phylum Pseudomonadota; class Gammaproteobacteria; order Burkholderiales; family SG8-39; genus SCGC-AG-212-J23. Next base: position 8,568 of record DATDCR010000263.1, on the reverse strand, counting down.
CTTCGCGTCCCGCGACAGGATGCCGAGGTCGCGCGCGAAGCGGTTCATCGATTGCACGCTCTGCGAGGAGATCGCCGGCTCGTAATAGGGCGCATCGCGGCGCACGAGCTCCGCGATGAGCGACGCTTCCTGCGGCGGAAAGAGCCGCTTGCCTATTTCGGTCGCGCGGTTGGGATCCTGCTTCAGCGCCTGTTGCGCCATCTTGACGGCCTTGGTCGCGCTGCGCGCGACGTCCGGATGCTCGCGAATCATCCTTTCCGTGCACACCAGGGCCGGGAACGTGTAGCCCTTGGTCTCGGCGCTGCCGTCGCGGCGCGCGTCGAGGACGATCGTGCCGATGCCTTCGCGCGTGGCGACTTCGGCACCCATGCCGTTCGCCCAGAAGCCGTCGAGCGTGCCTTCGGCGAGCGCCCTGGCAGCCATCAGCCCAAATGACGCCTTCTCGCCGACCGCGCCGGGCACCGGTCCGATCTCGACGCCCGTGACGCCGGCACGCTTCAGCATCTGGCGCAGGCCATCGACCGGCCCCGGCGCCGCGCCGATGCGAAGCCCCTTGAGGACGCCGAGATCGCCCCGCGCCGGATTGAATTTGCGATGCACGACCAGGAACCAGTACATGTGATGCGCCAGGGCGCAAAGCAGCCGCGCGCCCTGCCAGTCCCTGAACGCATAGAGCGCCGCATGCGAAGCGCCGCCGACCAGATCGAGGCGTCCTTCGCGCAGCTCCTCGTAGGTCTTGGTCACCGGATACAGCAGCTCGAGGCTCGCGCCGGGCAGGAAGCCCATCTCGACCGCGGCGATGGCCGGGAAGTACGAAGGCGAAACCAGGTCCGGGATGGCTACGCGCAGCTTCACGAGAGCTTCGCGGCGAGCTGCGCGGCGCAGGCAAGCGTGCGCGCGTCGTCGCCGATGCGTCCGATCACCTGCAGACCGAGCGGCATGCGATTCGCGCTCGTCGCGGCCGGGATGGCGACCGCCGGGGTATGGAGCAGCGTCCACACCACGTTCAGCGCGACGTCGCCGGTGGACGAGAGGCCTGGCGGCGCTTCGCCGGTCGCCGCCGGCGCGAGAAGGACGTCGTAGTCGCCGAGCGCCTGCGAAAAGGCGGCGCGGCATGCGGCGGCGTGCTGCTGGGCGCGGCCATAGTCCCCGGCATCGACATCGAAAGCGCCAAGGCAGCGCTGGCGCAGCGCGGGGTCCATCTGCTCCGGAAAGCGCGCCACCTCGTCGGCCAGGCTGCGGCCGACCTCGTACCAGAGGATGCTGGTATGGCTCTCCCTCAGCCCCTTGAACGCCGGCGGCAATTCGAGCTCCGGCGCGCCGAGCGCGCGGCGCGCATCCTCGAACGCCTTGCGCATCTCCGGCTGCACGAGATCCCACTCGTACGTGCGGCACATCGCGATGCGCGCGGGACGGTCGAGCTTCGCCTCCAGGTCCTTGCGCGCCGTGAGCGCGGCCGCGAAGAACGCCACGTCCTCGACGCTGCGGCCATAGACGCCGATCGTGTCGAGCGAGTCGCCGCCAGGCTTGACGCCCGCGCGCGGGATCGTATTGAACGTCGGCTTGTAGCCGCAGATGCCGCAATACGCGGCCGGCCGGATGAGCGAGCCTGCGGTCTGCGTGCCGAAGGCGAGCGGCACCATGAAATCCGCGACCGCCGCGGCCGAGCCGCTCGAGGAGCCGCCCGGCGTGCGGGAAAGATCGTGCGGGTTGCAGGTCGGCCCCGGCACGAAGGTGGCGAATTCGGCGGTGACCGTCTTGCCCATGATGGTGCCGCCGGCACGCCGCGTGAGCGCGACCGGCGCCGAATCGGTGCGCGGCCGGTAGCCGCGATAGATGCGCGACCCATACTCCGTCGGCATGTCGTACGTGTCGAAGATGTCCTTCACACCGACCGGCGCGCCGAACAGGGGACCGCGCACCGCTTCGTTCACCGAGAGATCTTTTTCCGGCGGAAGAAAGGCCCACGCTCGTATCGAGGGCTCCCGCTCGGCGATGCGCTCGCGGCAGCTGCGAACCCAGTCGTGCGCGCTGAGCTCGCCGCGCTCGACCAGCCGCGCGGCGTGCCTGGCGCCAAGGCGAAAAGGCTCGATCACCGCCTCAGTATAATCGGCGCCCTCGCATGCCCGATCGAAACATCGTCGTCGTCGGTGCGGGTCCCGTCGGCACTGTGGCGGCGCTTGCGTGCGCGCGCTTTGGCCTCAACGTCACGCTGCTCGAGGCCGCCGAGCGCATCGACGACAGCCCGAAGGCATCGACCACCCAGCCGCCGACGCTCGAGATCCTCGCCGAGCTCGGCCTGATCGACGAATACATCGCGCAGGGCCTGGTGGCCCGTACTTTCCAGTTTTGGGATCGCCCGACGCTGCGCCTGGTCGCCGAATTCGACTTCGAGCGCTTGCGCGGCGACACGCCCTATCCCTACGTCGTGCAGACCGAGCAGCACAAGCTCGCCAACATGGCGATCGCGCGCCTGCGCGCCATGCCGAATGCCAGGGTCGTCATGGGCGCGCGTGTCGCGCGCGTCCTGGCCGCGAAAGACAGCGTGGTCGTGGAGTCGGAGAAGGGCCCGTTCGTCGCCGATTACGTCATCGGCTGCGACGGCGGCCGCAGCACCGTGCGCAAGCAGCTCGGCATCGAGTTCGAAGGGTTCACCTGGCCGGAGCGCTTCCTCGTCATCACCACCCGGTTCGATTTCCAGGCGGCGCTCGGCTGCTGCTACCGCAGCTACATGGCGGGGCCCGAGGAATGGACGAATCTCTTCAAGGTCGCCGGCGACGACCTCGAAGGGCGCTGGCGTGCGGTGTACAACACCCGGCAGGACGAGAGCGACGAGGAAGCGCTCTCCGACGCCGCGGTGCGCGCGAGGCTCGGTCGCCTGCACGTGCCCGAAGCGCAGCGCGACTATCTGCACCTCAATCTCTACAACGTGCACCAGCGCGTGGCGAAGCAGTTCCGCAAGGGCCGCGTCTTCCTGTGCGGGGATGCCGCGCACGTCAACAATCCCATCGGCGGCCTCGGACTCAACGCCGGCATCCACGAGGCCTGGCACCTGGCGCGCCTGCTCGACGGCGGCGAGCTGGACGATTACGAGCGGGTGCGCCGTCCGCTCAACATCGAGTACGTGCAGCAGCAGACCATCGCGAACAAGCGGCGCCTGGAGGAGCGCGAGCCCGCCGCGCGCGAGAAGCGCTTCGAGGAGCTCGCTCGCATGGCCGATGACCCGGTGAAGCACAAGGCTTTCCTCATGCGCGCCTCGCTGCTCGAAACCTGGCAAGGAAAGCGCTGAGCAAAAAAAATCGGGGTCGGGCCCCGATTTCTTTCAGCTCGGCTTCGCTGGCGGTGGAGGCGGCGGCGTACCCGCCGGCGGGGGCGGGGGCGGCGGCGATGCCTGCCGCTGGCGCGCGGGCGCATAGCGGCCCGCCATCGGGATCTGGTGGCCTTTCGCGTACATGCACTGCTGGTAGCCGAAGTCGTAGCGCTGCTGCAGCGAATACGCCGACTGGTTCGAAGCCCCCGTGCCGGCGAGCGCGCCGGCGGCGAGGCCCACACCGGCGCCGACGCCTGCGCCCTGGTTTCCACCCATCAAGCCACCCGCGGCTGCGCCGACGGCCGTGCCGACTGCAGCGCTCTTCACTGCGCTGCTCGTCTGCGCATCCGCCGCCGTTGCGCCGCCGATCTGGCTGCTCGCGAACTGGCGGCACTCGTAATCATCGAAGCGGAACTGGTCGAAGGTCTTGCTCGAGCCGGGCAGCACCATCACGCTCGGACCCGAGGGGGGCGGCGTGGCGCAGCCCGCGACGAGCGCGGCGCCTGCGAGGCCGGCAATAAGGATCGGATGCTTCATTGGGCGGGCGGCGGCGCGGGCGGCACGGCCTTCCAGCCGCCCGGGCAGTCTTTCACGTAGGGGTAATAGCCGCGCGCCGTCTCGCAGTAGTACCAGTAGCCGGATTGCAGCGGCTGATCGCGCTCGACGTATTGCGCCGGCGCGGGCGGCGAGACGACGACCGGCGCGGGGTAATAGACGGGAGCAGGGTAGTAATAGGCCGGGCCCCAGTACGGACCCCAATAGGGGCTTCCCCAGTAGGGTCCGAAATTCAAGCCGATACCGAAATGGACTCGTCCACCGCCATGGGCGAACGCGCTACCCGCACCCAACAGGCCGGCGGAAAGCAGTGCGAGGCTGATGAGCAGTTTCGACGGCTTTTTCATGGCCAGCTCCGTCTCCTTGGACAGGAGAGTATCCCCGCCGTTTCCATGGAGGGGTAACGGATTGTTACAGGAAACGACGGGGCGGGCTTTGATTCACGGCAAGACTGCTACTTCGGCTGCTCGGTGATGCGCAGGTAGGGCTTCGGCGACTTCCAGCCCTTCGGGAAGAGCTTCTTCGCCTCTTCGTCATTCACGGACCCGGCGATGATGACATCCTGGCCCTGCTTCCAGTTTGCCGGCGTCGCGACCTTGTACTTCGAGGTGAGCTGGATCGAGTCGAGCGCGCGCAGCACCTCGTCGAAGTTGCGTCCGGTGGTCATCGGATAGAAGAGCATCAGCTTTATTTTCTTGTCGGGACCGATGAGGAACACCGTGCGCACCGTCGCGTTGTCGGCGGCCGTGCGCTTGCCCGGCACGGCTTCGGCCGGCAGCATGTCGTAGAGCTTCGCCACCTTCAGGTCGGCATCGCCGATGAGCGGATAGTTCGGCGCCGTGCCCTGCGTCTCCTCGATGTCCTTCGCCCAGCGCTTGTGATCGTCGACCGGATCGGCGGAGAGGCCGATGATCTTCGCGTTGCGCCGATCGAACTCCGACTTCATGCGCGCCATGGTGCCGAGCTCGGTGGTGCAGACCGGCGTGAAGTCCTTCGGATGCGAGAAGAGGACGGCGTACTTGTCGCCGATCCACTGATGGAAGTCGATGCGCCCTTCGGTCGTGTCGACCTGGAAATTGGGCGCCGTGTCGCCTATGCGCAATGTCATGAGAGTCTCCTAGGGGTTCGGGCGTCGAATGGTAGCGCCGGCGTGTTACGCGCTAGATAACTTATTCGAATGAGGGGATGCCGATGCCGCATATGGGTATTCGAGGAGCGCATGCAGCTCGGCTAGCGTCTCGATGTAGGCCGCCGCATTGGCGCCGCGCGCAATGCCCGGCCGCAGGATCTGCACGGTAGGCATGCCCAGGCGGTTGCCGGCCTCGATCTCCGATGCGGGGTTGTCGCCGACGACGAGCGCTTCGTGCGGCGCCAGCGCGTGGCGCTGCAGGAGGTCGCGGAAGATCGCTGTCTTGCCGCGACGCGGCGGCTCGTCGATCGCGTCGATGCAGATCTCGCTGAACAGATCTTCGATGCCGAGCGCGGCGATCTTGCTTTCCTGCAGCGCGCGAAAGCCCGAGGTGACGAGAAAGCGCGGCACGGGCAAGGTTCGCAGCGCCTCGAGGTCGCCGTAGCCGCGCAGGCGGCGATCCACTCTGAGCCGGCGGAATATTTCCCAGCCTGCTGCCGTGATGTCGGGCGCAAATCCATGGCGCGCCGCGACCGTGTCGAGCGAATCGCGCCAGCAATCGGCGAAGGCCTTGTCGAGCACCTCGGGCGCAAGGCGAGCGCGATTGGCGCGCGCCATCGCCTCGAATGCCGGCCGAAACAGATCGCGGCCCGCTTCATCGGCGGCGGCGAGGCAATTATCGAGATCGAAGAACACGGCCTTGATTCGCGGCATGGGCTGATCGGCCATGCAAACGCGAGGCCGGCGCCGGCAGCCGGGAGCGGCGATTGCTAGAGCAAGGCCACTCGTCTATTCGATATAAGGGATGGAAATGCAGCAGTCGAATCACACCCCGCAACCTTGTCGTCGGGCGAACGATCATGCGTAGAGTCCAGATCACCTGCGTGATCGGCACGCGCCCCGAAGCGATCAAGATGGCACCGGTCATCCAGCGCCTCAACCGCGCCGACTGGTGCGAATGCAGCGTCCTGTGCACGGCACAGCATCGCGAGCTGCTCGATCAGGTGCTCGAGCTGTTCGCCATCCGCCCGCACGCCGATTTCGGCATCATGCGCCCGAACCAGTCGCTCTCGGGCCTCACCAGCCGCCTGATCGAGAAGTTCGACGACCTTCTGTCGCGCACGAAGCCCGATGCGCTGCTCGCGCAGGGCGATACGACGACCTCGATGGCGGCGGCGCTATGCAGCTTTTACCACCGTATTCCCTTCGGCCACGTGGAAGCGGGATTGCGCACCGGCAACCTCTATGGCCCGTTCCCGGAGGAAATGAACCGGCTGGTCGCGGCGCGCATCGCGCGCTGGCACTTTGCGCCGACGCCGCAGGCCGGGCGAAACCTTCTCAATGAGGGCATTTCCCGGGAAAGCGTGCACGTTACCGGGAACACGGTAATCGACGCGCTGCTGGAAATGGCGGCGAAGGTCGATGTCGCGCCGGCCCGCAACGGCAGGCGCCTCGTCCTCGTCACGGCGCACCGGCGCGAGAATTTCGGACGGCCGCTGCAGAACATCTGCCGCGCCATCCGGCGTCTCGCCGACGCGCGTCCGGATGTCGAGTTCCTCTACCCGGTGCATCCGAATCCGAACGTGAAAGGCGTGGCGATCGAGCAGCTCGGCTCGCATCCGCGCATCCGCCTGGTCGAGCCGCTCGACTATCGCGCCTTCGTGGCGGCGATGAAGCAGGCCTATTTCATCCTCACCGATTCCGGTGGCGTACAGGAGGAGGCGCCGGCGCTCGGCAAGCCGGTGCTCGTGCTGCGCGAGGAAACCGAACGCCCCGAGGCGGTCGCGGCCGGCGTGGTGCGCCTCATCGGCACGGACTACGAGCGCATCGTCGGCGAGTCGACGCGCCTGCTCGACGACCACAGCCATTACCTGTCCATGGCGCGCGGCGTCTCGCCCTACGGCGACGGCAACGCCGCGCAGCGCATTGCCGCGATCCTCAAGCGCGACCTGTGCGAGGCGAGCGAGGAAGCCCCCGAGGCGACGGCTCCCGTTTATCAGATGCGGGGCGCGGGGGACCGGCGCCAGCTTCCATGAACAGGCTCAAAGCGACCGCCGCCGCCGCGCTCGCCGGCGCCGTCCTCCTGTTTGCCGGCGTCGATGCCTGCGCGCAAGCCGCCACCCAGCCCCAGGCGACCGAGCAGAACGCGTGGCGCCCCGACGAGGGTTTCTTCGACGAGGACACGCGCTACGAGGAGGTCGAGAAGCGCCAGGGCTTCGAGGAACGCTTCCGCGAGGTGACCGCGGTGCCGGGCAACCGGGCGGTGGAGATCTACGTCGAGGTGCTCCTCACCCTCACGCTTCTCGTGGCGCTGCTCATCTTCGTCTCCGGCGTCGACGATGCGTTCATCGATGCCTACTACTGGCTGCGCGGCATCTGGCGCCGCAAGATCTCGATCGGCGACGCGAACTCGCGCTACAGCCTGGAGCGCCTGCTCCACCGGCCCGAAGCGCCGTTCGCCATCATGGTGCCGGCGTGGAAGGAGCACGAGGTCATCGCCGCGATGATCGAGAACACGGTGCGGACGCTGAACTATCGCGCGTATCGCATCTTCTGCGGCGTGTATCGAAACGACCCGGCCACCGCCCGCGAAGTCGATCGCATGGCGCTGCGCCATCCGGGCATGGTGACGCGGGTCGAGGTGCCGCACGACGGCCCGACCTGCAAGGCCGATTGCCTCAATTACATCGTGCGCCGCGTGCTCGAAGAAGGATTCGCAAACGGCACCGCCTTCGCCGGCATGGTGCTTCACGACAGCGAGGACGTGATCCATCCGCTGGAGCTGAAGCTCTTCAACGTGCTCGCTCCCGCCGAGGACCTCGTGCAGCTGCCGGTGTTCTCGCTGGCGCGGCCGTGGCACCAGCTCACGGGCAGCACCTATATCGACGATTTCGCCGAGGCGCACGGCAAGGACATGGCGGTGCGCGAAAGCCTGGTCGGCACCGTCCCCGGCGCGGGCGTCGCGACCTGCTACAGCGCGCGCGCCATGGCGCTCCTGTGGCGGGCCTCCGGCGGCGAGCCGTTCAATACGGCGAGCCTCACCGAGGACTACGACCTCAGCTTCCGCCTGCGCACCCTCGGCATGCGGCAGACGTTCGCGCACGTCGCAGTCCATCTGGACGGGTTCCGTGTCACGCAAGTGCCGGGCAGGACGGGTACCGTCATCGCCACGCATGAATACTTTCCGGAGCGGTTTCGCAGCGCCTACCGGCAGCGCGCGCGCTGGGTCATCGGCATCGCCTTCCAGGGATGGCAGCAGCTGGGCTGGCGCGGCAACCTGCGCGAGCGCTATTTCCTCTTTCGCGACCGCAAGGCGCTCGTCATGGCGCCCGCCGGCGCGCTGGCCTACCTCCTGCTCGCCAATTTTCTCGCCGCCGGCGCTTTCGGCTCCTACGACGTCTACAGCCGCGTCGAAGGGATGCTGACGCTCCCGGGCGTGGCAACCCTCCTTCTCATCAACCTGGCCTTTATGACCAATCGAGCAGTGCAGCGCATGTATTTCGTTGGCCGCTACTACGGCGCCATGCAGGGTCTCCTCTCCGTCGTGCGCATGCCGGTCAACAATCTCGTCAAC
>DATDCR010000262.1:0-2280 GCA_036524215.1 Burkholderiales bacterium | reverse complement strand
GCCTACGGCATCAGCGTCGACCTCGATGTCGTCACCCCCGACGAGGCGCCGGGCGTCGGCACGCCGGTGCCCGACGGGTTGACCGCTGCCGAGGTCACGCGCGCGCTCGCGCGTATCGGCGGCAGGCCCGGCCTCGCCGCGGTCGAGCTGGTCGAATACAGCCCGCGGCTCGACCCGACGCGCGCCACGGCGCGGATCGCCGTCGACATCGTCACGGCCGCGCTATGCGGGGCGCGCGAGCAGGCGCAGGTCGTTCCCTAAGCGCTCGAGCGTGATCACCCGCAGCCGCAGGCGCGCGTCGAGCGCGCGAGGCGCGGCGAGATCGAGCATGCCGAGCGCCTCGTCGCCCAGAAAGCTGGGGTTGAGATAGACCAGGAACTCGTCGACGCAGCCCTCCCGCACCAGCGAGCCATTCAGCTTGAAGCCGGCTTCGACATGCAGCTCGTTGATGCCGCGCGCCGCGAGCGCCTGCAGCATGCGCGGCAGATCGACCTTGCCCTGCGCGTTGGGTAGCGCAAGCACGTCGGCGTTGGGCAGCGCGCCTTCGCCGGCGGCGAAGACCAGCACCCTCTCGCCCTGCAGGATGCGCGCGGAGGACGGCGTCTCGAGGCGGCTGTCGACGATGACCCGCAGCGGCTGGCGCGGCGTCTGCACTTCGCGCACCGTGAGCTGCGGATCATCGGCGCGTACCGTGCCGATGCCGGTGAGCACCGCGCAGGCACGCGCGCGCCAGCGATGGCCGTCGCGGCGTGCCTCGCTACCGGTGATCCACTGCGAGCGGCCGTCTTTCAGCGCCGTGCGCCCGTCGAGGGTCGCCGCGACCTTGAGGCGCACCCACGGTCGGCCGCGGGTCACGCGCGAAACGAAGCCGATGTTGAGCTCGCGCGCCGGCGCCTCGAGCAGCCCGTGCTCGAAGCGGATACCCGCTGCCGCGAGCCGCTCGCCGCCGCCGGACGCCGCCGGATTCGGATCACGCATCGCCGCCACCACGCGGCTCACCTTCGACTTCATCAGCAGCTCGACGCAGGGCGGTGTGCGCCCCTGGTGATTGCAGGGCTCGAGCGTCACGTACACCGTCGCGCCCGCGGCGTCTTTTCCCTCCAGCGCCGTGACTTCCGCGTGCGGGCCGCCGGCGTGCTCGTGCCAGCCTTCGCCAACGACCGTTTCTCCGCGGGTGACGACACAGCCTACGCGCGGATTGGGCGTCGTCGTGTAGAGGCCCTTTTCCGCGAGCTCGAGCGCGCGCCGCATCATTGCGCTATCGAACGCGGAGAACGCCGTCATGAGGAGCTACTTGCGCCGCTTGCGCGGCGATTTGACTTCCTGCACCGCGTCGCGGAAATCTTCCGGCGTCTCGAATTGCCGGTACACCGACGCGAAGCGGATATAGGCGATCTTGTCGAGCTTGGCGAGCTCGCGCATGACGAAATCGCCGACGCGCGTCGTCGGCACCTCGCGCTCGCCGAGCGAGCGAACGCGCTCGGTGATGCGGTCCACGGCCTGCTCGATCTCGTCGGTCGCCACGGGCCGCTTGCGCAACGCGAGCATCATGCTTCCCATCAGCTTGTCGCGATCGAAGTCGGTGCGGCTGCCATCTTTCTTCACCAGGCGCGGCATCTTCAGGTCGACGCGCTCGTAGGTCGTGAAGCGCTTTTCGCAGCTGGCGCACTTCCTGCGGCGGCGGGTGGTGTTGGCCTCGAGATTGGCCCGGGTGTCGATCACCTGGGTTTCCTCCGAGCCGCAGAACGGGCATTTCATGGTTTTATAAGCCCCTGTTTTCTGAGTATATCGCCCTGCTCCGACGCCTGCCGGCGCAGCCGATAGTGCGGCCGCGGGGGCGGGAGCATACTTCGCCGGGCAGGAGGCGTTATGAAAATTCTCTTTGGCGCCATGGCGGTGGCCTTGGCCGCCGGATGCGCAGCGCCGGCTGAAACCGATTTGCGCGACGTCGATCACACGAAGGTGACGGCGATCGAGGACACCGCCGCTCGCAACGGCGTTCGCGTCTATTGGGTGAACCCGCCCCGCAAGGCGCCAAGATGAGCCGGGCCTTTATCGGCGGCTTGATCGGCATGCTGGCTTGCGCCTGCGCTCCGCAGGGCGCGATGGTGGCGCCCGATGGCTTGGTCCGGCGGGCTTCTGCCAGCCTGGATTCGGTCTACGTTCGCCCGCAGGCCGAGCCGCGCGCCTATCGGAAAGTATTCGTGGCGCCAGTCATCGTCTCGCTGCGTAGCGACGACACGGCACAATGACATGCGTACAACTCGCGCCCCGGCGGCT
>DATDCR010000261.1:0-4159 GCA_036524215.1 Burkholderiales bacterium | reverse complement strand
CCGCCGGCGAGGAACACGGCGCGCCAGCCCCAGAGGTCGACGAGGAAGCCGGCGCAGATCGGCCCGAACGTGAGGCCGGCGTAGACCGCGCCGATGGTGATGCCGTAGGCGGCGCCGCGTCGCTCGGGCGGCACGGCGTCGGCGACGATCGCCGGCCCGCTCGCCGCCACCGCCGCCGAGGCGATGCCCTGCACGACGCGCAGCGCGAGGAGCGCGCTCATCGAGGTGGCGAGCCCGCACGCGATCGTGGCCGCGGCGAAGGCGACCATGCCGAGCTTGTAGAGCGCGACCTTGTCGGCGGCGTCGCCCAGGCGTCCGGCCGGAAGGAGAAGCGCCACCGAGGCGGCGAGGAAGAGCGTCTCGACGAGCGAGAGCGCGGTCGCGCCGGCGTCGAGGTCGGCGCCGAGCGCGGGCAGCGCGACCGCCACGCCCGAGATCATGAAAGGCGGCGCGAACTGCGCGGCGGCGATCGCGGGGACGATGAGCGGGTGGGTTGGCCGCGGGGTCATCGGCGGGACCATACAGAAAAATCTGGGGTGGCACGCGCGCCGGCGAAATAGCCCTGAGAACGGGGACAGAGCCCTAACCACGAAGAAATCGAGATTCGGGCGCTGACCCGGCGGTTGTCCGACGGGTGCGGTCCACGGAATCCCTCGATCAAGCGTTGTGCAGTCCAGGGAGGCGGTCCTGGATGCACGAATACATCGACTACCTGGGTAATCGCATACGGCTCACGCAAGAGCGTCTCGAGCACATCCTAGGGCATCCAGAGTTGCGCGGGATCGAATCGCGCATCGCCGAGACGTTATCGACGCCGGAACGGGTGGTCGAATCCTTGAGCGATGCACGGGCACGGCTCTACTATCGCTTCTACATCGGCACGCGCGTCGGGAACAAGTATCTTTGCGTGGTGGTCAAGGTGCTTGGTACGGACGCATTCGTGGTGACGGCATACCTCACCGATAAGGTGAAGAAGGGCAGGCAGATATGGCCGAGAGGAAAGTGAAGATCTGGTTCGACCGAGAGGCCGATTATCTGGAGGTGCTCTTCGACCAGCGCGAAGGTTTCTTTCGCGAGACCGCCAACGATCAAGTGATGGAAAAGGTCGATACGCAGGGCAACGTCATCGGCTTTTCAGTGCTGAAAGTCAGCGCGCTCACGAAGTCGCCGCTGGAAGTCATCCTATGAACGGCCGTTAGCTGCGCCTGCGGCTCGAATCGCATGCCTAGCGCGCGCTGGCGGCAAAATCGGGGACAGTCCCCGATTTCGCCGATTTCGCGAAACGCGCTGCCCAGGCAAAAAGCGCTTTAGTAGGATGGCCGTCCCTACCACGGGAGGAGGGCACATGAATCTCAGGAGCGCGCTTCTGACGGCAGCCGCGGCGATGGCGCTCGCCGCGTCGGGATGCCAGACGCAGCAGTCCATCGCGCCATCGCCGGTCACCGAAGGCGACGACATCACCGGCGTGGTCAGTGGCAGCAAAGGCCCGGAGGCGGGCGTGTGGGTCATCGCGGAGACCACCGACCTGCCGACGAAGTACACGAAGATCGTAGTGACCGACGACGAGGGACGCTACGCGATCCCGGATCTGCCGAAGGCGAGCTACCGCGTCTGGGTGCGCGGCTATGGCCTCGTCGACGGCGAGAAGGTGCAGGCGACGCCGGGGAGCACGCTCAACCTGCGCGCGGGGCGCGAGGCATCGCCGAAAGAGGCGGCTGAGATCTATCCGGGGATGTACTGGTTCTCGCTGCTGCGCGTGCCGGCGGCGGGCGAGTTCCCGCTCGGGCCGGTGCAGAGCCAGCAGGCGTGGCTGAACACGATCAAGTCGGGCGCGTGCCAGTCGTGCCACGGCCTGGGAACGCCCGGGATGCGGCATGTTCCCGAATTGTTTTCGAAAGGGAAGAGCTCGCATGAAGCGTGGCGCACGCGCCTTCGCGCGGGGAGCGCGCAGGCGCTGATGGCGCGCGACATCAGCCGGCTCGACGGCGAGCGCGCGATCGCCAACTTCGCCGACTGGACCGACCGCATCGCCAAGGGCGAGCTGCCGTTCGACAAGCCGGCGCGGCCGCAGGGCATCGAGCGGAACCTCGTCATCACGATGTGGGACTACTCGGCGCCGCAGTTCTACCTGCACGACCTGGTGTCGACCGACCGCAGGAATCCGCGCATCAACCCCAACGGCGCGGTGTACGCCTCGCCGGAGGACTCGACCGACATCGTCGCGGTGGTCGATCCGCGCGAGAACCGCGCCATCGACCTGCCGCACCCGGTGCGCGACCCGAACACGCCGTCGGTGAAGGGCGCGCCCTACGGCACCTCCGCCTGGTGGGGCGAGAAGCCCTACTGGGAAGGCCGTACGCTCAATCACAACCCGATGATGGATGAGCGCGTACGCACCTGGTACACCTCGCGCATCAGCCCGGATCCGAATCCCGACTGGTGCAAGGCGGGCTCGAGCCATCCGTCGGCCAAGGCCTTCCCGTTGAACGGCGGCGCGAACCGGCACCTCGGCATGTACGACCCGTGGACGAACGAGTGGGCGCTCATCCGGACCTGCTTCCCGACGCATCACCTCAATTTCGACATGAACGGCGTGCTGTGGACGAGCGCGGGCGTCGTCGGCCCGGGCGTCATCGGCTGGCTCGATACGAAGATGTACGACAGGACGAAGGACGAGCGCGCCTCGCAGGGCTGGACGCCGCTCATCCTCGACACCAACGGCGACGGCAAGCGCGGCGAGTACGTGGCGCACGACCAGCCGCTCGATCCGAAGAAGGACAAGCAGGTGATGCTGAACCCGTACGCGATCGCGCCGAACCTCGCCGACGGCTCGGTGTGGGGCACGGTGATCGGCTATCCGGGTCAGCTCATCCGCGTCGTGCCGGGGCCCGATCCGGTGAACACCGCGCTCACCGAGGTGTACGAGCCGCCGCTGCCGGGCTACGGGCCGCGCGGCGGCGACGTCGACTCGAAGGGCGTGTACTGGGTGGCGCTCTCGAGCGGCCACCTCGGCGCCTTCGACCGCTCGAAGTGCAAGGTTCTGAACGGGCCGAGCGCGACCGGGAAGCACTGCCCGGAAGGCTGGACGCTGCACCAGCTCCCCGGGCCGCAGCTACGCGACGTGAAGGACCCGGGGAGCGCCGAGACGAGCTACTACGTGTGGGTCGACCATTTCGACGTGCTCGGCTTCGGCCGCGACGTGCCGATCGCGATGGGCAACGGCTCCGATTCGATCATGCCGTTCGTCGACGGAAGATTCGTGACGCTGAGGCTGCCTTATCCGTCGGGCCTCTTCCCGAAGAACGTCGACGGCCGCATCGACGATCCGAAGGCTGGATGGAAGGGGCGCGGCATCTGGACGACGTCCGGCTCGCGCGCGAATTTCCATCTCGAGGGCGGCAAGGAAAACCGGCCGAAGGCGATCAAGCTGCAGCTGCGGCCGGATCCGCTGGCGAGATGAGTTCGGGATTTACGCCGGAAGGATCGTGGTCCTGGCGATGGTGAGCTTGCAGCGCGGGTAGTTCTGGCAGCCCCAGAACATGCGGCCCGCGCCGGTGCTCTTGCGGGCGGTCATCTTGATCGAGCAGCGCGGGCAGGTCGGCGTGAGGAAATCGCCCTTGGTGGCGAACTTGAGGAGCGCAGCCGCCTTCGCCGGCGGCAGGGCGGCGAATTTCTCGATCAGCCCGGCGCCGTCGATGAGGGCGATGCCTTCCTTTGCCGCGAAGCGCGCGGCCTCGGGCGTGAACCGGCCGGCGGCGATCATCACGCCTTCGCGCACGCCGGCGGCGCTCATCGAGGCGCGCAGCTCGTGCAGCGCCTTCATGCCGATCGGGTAGGGATCCCACGCCTTGCTTTGCACGACGCTCGAAGCGCTGTCGGCGCCCGCCGCGTAAAGGCAGAGGTCGACGCTGCCGTCGGCGCGCGGGTACGAAGGGCCGGTGGTGAAGCCGAGCGCCTGGAAATAGGCCGCGCACAGCTCTTCCAGGCACCGCCACTCCATGTGCTTGAGGAGCTCGCGGTTCCAGGCTTCGGTGTTGAGGCGCGCGAGGTGCGCGGCCTGTCCAGGCTCGCCGAGCGAGCGCGTGGCGCGGCGGAACAGCGCTGCGATCACGAGCGCGACGGGTCCTTCGGCGGCGCGAGGCTGGCGTAGGCGACCGCG
>DATDCR010000260.1:0-22345 GCA_036524215.1 Burkholderiales bacterium | reverse complement strand
GGCGTTGATCAGCATGTCGCCATCGGCCGTCTGCGAAAGGCCGCCGCCCGCCACGCGCGCCTGCACGAGGGGCTGCACGATCAACGCCATCGCGGTTTCCGCCGGATCGATGTCGTGCGTCGCCATGTAGCGCAGCGCGCGCGTCATCCACAGGGCGGCCCAGCAGGCGCGCACCGCGGTGAGGAACTCGCTTTCGTCTTCGAGCCCGAGGAAGCTCTCGAACTGGCCGGCGAAGCTCGAGCCATAGCGGTCCTCGACGAGCGCGGAGGAGCGCACCACGCAGGGTTCGCCCCTGAGCAGCGCCCAGGCCTCGAGCAGGGAAGACAGAACCGGCGGCGTGATCGGCTGGTCCAGCAGCCCGAGCTTCATCTCGAGCGCATAGCGCCGGGCGCGTGCGCTGTCGGCCGTGGTGAAGACCATCTTCGCCACTTGCTCGAGGCCGAGCGCCTGCAGCTGCGCGCGGTAAGCCGCCGCGTCGATGGCGTAGCCGCCGGGCGTGGGCAGCCCGGCCTGCGCAAGCCGCGCGAGGTTGGCCGCCTTGGCGCCGAAGCGAGCGGCGTCCGTCGCCTCGGGCGAGGAGAGCGGGACGACGAGCGAAGGCACTACTGTCCCGGGCGCTTGCCGTATGTGGCGTAGCCCGGCATCGGATCCACCACCGTAATCTGCTCGACCGGGAAGTTGGAGACGATCTCGACCGAGTCCTTGTGCACGATCAGCATCTCCTCGATGCGCACGCCCCATTGGTGCGGCTTGCCGTGCTGCGTCTCGAGCGCGAAGACCATGCCTTCCTTGATCTCGAGCGGGTAGTCGAGTGACCAGATGCGCGAGATCACCGGCTGGTCGTACTGCGCTAGGCCCAGGCCGTGGCCCCAGAGATTAGCCGCGGCCTGGTCCTCTTCCTCGTAGCCCCAGGCTTCCTTCGCCGAGGGCCACTTCGAAGCGATGTCGCGCGTGGTGGCGCCGACCTTCACTGCCTTGATCGAGTCGTACAGCCACTTGAGCGCCGTGGCGTAGTAGTCCTTCTGCTCCTGCGTCGGCTCCTTGCCCACGATGTAGGTGCGGTAATAGCAGGACTTGTAGCCGTTCCAGGTGAGCGCGGCGAGATCCATGAAAACGATGTCGCCGGGCTTGATGATGCGGTCGGAAAAATTGCGCCAGTTCGGCCAGGTATTGAGGCCCGAAGAAACGATCACGTCCTCCACATCCTCCATGCCGGGGATGCTGTAGAGGAATTGCATGATGTGCGCGGTGAGCTGGTTCTCGGTGAGGCCGGGCTTGAGGAACTTCATGAACTCCCAGTGCGCCGCGTCGCCGATGGCGCCGACCTGCCGCATGCACTCGTGCTCGTCCTGGTTCTTGACGGCACGCGCCTCCATCATCGGCGTCATGCCGTCGGCCCACTCGATCTTCGCCTCCTTGAACACCTGCATCATGTTGATGTCGATGAAGTCGACGCCGAGCTTCTTGCCCTCGACGCCCGCCTGCTTCATCGCCTTCTTGATGCCGTTCACGAACTTGTTGACCTGCGCGAGCGAGGCGGGGCCGGCCGCGCCCTTGATCCAGGCGTACGAGTACTTGATGTGGTCCTGCGGGATCCAGGGCGAGTGGCGCGCGATGTGGGCGCCGATGTCGCCCTGCTCGAAGAGCACCGGCGCGTCGTCGCCGCACAGGATGGCGTAGCGCAGGCCCGGCTTCAGGCGGTTCCAGCCGGGCGTCAGCGTGCTCGTCACATAGCGCACGTTCTCGTCGTACATGCACAGCATGGCGCCGAGGCCGTGCGCCTTCATGCGCTCGCGCGCGCGCTCGAGGCGGTATTTGCGCAGGCGATCCCAGTTGACCCGCTCCTGCCAGTCCAGACCGACCATGCCGACGTTTGCCATGCGCTCCTCCTGGTGATCGTGAGTTTCGAAAACCTAGGACACGGCGAGGCCCCGTAAGTTGACCCAGATCAACTTACGACGGCGGTCGGGCTTATCGGTCCGCTATGCGGCGCGCGCGGCGAGGATCGGCTCGGCGTCGAGCCATTGCACGATCGGCAGGAACTGCTTGCACTCGGCGACGGTGAGCGCGGGATTCATCTCGAAAATGCCGGTGCCGCTTTCCGCCGTCCTCAGGTAGACGTCGGAATCGACCAGCCGTGCCAGCAGCTTGAGGCCGAGCGAATCGAGCAGCTCCTGCAGCGGCGGGTACGCCGGCATCGAGCGCCGCACTTTGTTGGCGATCACCGCCATGCGGATCTTGCCGCTCTTCATGCGGCCCGTCACGAGGAGCTCGCGCAGGAAGTTGCCGGTGGCATGCAGATCGATGCTCGAAGGCACCAGCGGCACCAGGATCGCCGTGGCGCGCTCGAGCATCTCGTGCAGGAGCAGCCCCGAGGCGCCGGCGGGCGCGTCGATCACGAGCTGGCGCGTTTCGGGGGGCACATAGCGCTCGAAGCTGCGCAGGCGCCCGAATTTCTCGGGCGCGGCATTCGCGGCATGGATGTACGGCGCATCGGGGGCGCGCAGGCGCAGCCAGTTCAAGCTCGACCCCTGCGGGTCGTAATCCATCAGCGTGGTCGGGGCGCCGTTCGCGGCGAAATAGCTGGCGACATTGATGGCGACCGTCGTCTTACCAGACCCGCCTTTCGGGTTGATCACCAGCGTCGTCTTCATGCTTTTTCGAGGGTCGAGCCCTCTTCTTATTGATTACGCGAGAAATAATGAGGCCGCGCCCACGGAAAAGCAAGCGCGCTGCAGCAGGTCAGACGACGGGATAACTCTTGCCGATGATGCGCAGGCCGGGGCGGCCTGGCGTGGAGAGCGCTGGATGGAAGGGAATCGACGCGGGCAGCTTGGGCTCGCCGACCAGCCTTCGGCTATCGGCCCATTCGGCGACCGGGAGGAACTGCTGGCGCTCGGTGGCGGAGGCCGCGAATTCCATCTCGAAGATGCCGATCCCGCTTTCGGCGGCGGCGACGAAGGCGTCCGAGTCGCTCAGGCGGCCGAGCAGCGGCAGGTTGAGCGAGTTGAGGAAGCGCTCGAGCGGCTGATAGACCGGCATCGATTTGCGCACGCGGTTGGCGACCACGCCAAGGCGCTTGTTGGTCGCGCGCACGCGCCCGGCGAGAAGCAGGTCGCGGATGAAATTCGCCGTGGCGTGAATGTCGATCGAAGACGGCGCGACCGGAATGAGGATCGCGTTCGCTCGGAAAATCATCTCCTGCAGGAGCAGGCCCGAGGCGCCGGCGGGCGCGTCGATGACCAGCTGCTCGGTGTTCTCCGGCACATGCATGCCGAGGCTGCGCAGCCCGGTCTTCTGCGGCGCGCCGCACGCACCGTGGATGCGCGTCAGATCCGAGGGGCGTTGCTTCAGCCAGTTGAGGCTCGAGCCCTGTGGGTCGTAATCGAGGATGGCGGTCGGCACCCTGTTGGCAGCGAAGTAGCTCGCGAGGTTCGTCGCGACCGTCGTCTTGCCGGATCCCCCTTTCGGGTTGATCACCAGGGTGGTGTGCGTCCGCATGACGCCCAGAGAGTACGCCCCTAGCGCGTTCCTTAGGTGTTAATTAGTGCTTCTCGCAGGGCGGTGGCCAGTTTCTCGACCACCTCGTCGATCTGGGCGGGCTCGATGATGAAGGGCGGGGCGAGCAGGACGTGGTCCCCCTTGCGGCCGTCGATCGTCCCGCCCATGGGGTAGCAAAGCAGGCCCGCTTGTAGGGATTTCTCCTTCACGCGCTCGTGCAGCCGCACAGAGGGATCAAAGGGCGCCTTGCGCCGCCGGTCGGCGACCAGTTCGAGGGCCCAGAAGAGGCCGCGCCCGCGGATGTCGCCGACGTGGGGGTGCTCCGCGAACGCGGCGCGCAGCGCCGATTCGAGCCGCTGTCCCATCGGCTTCACTCGCGCAAGGACGCCGCCTTCCCGCAGCCGATGCTGCACGGCAAGGCCGGCCGCGCAAGCGACTGCATGGCCGAGGTAGGTATAGCCGTGCTGGAAGAAGCCGCTGCCGTCGGCGACGGCATCGTGGAGGTGCCTGCCGACCACCAGGGCGCCGATCGGCTGGTAGCCGGCACCGAGGCCCTTCGCGACGGTCACCATGTCCGGCACGACGCCTTCGTCCTCGAAGGCCCACAGCGACCCGCAACGTCCCATGCCGCACATCACCTCGTCCAGGATGAGCAGCATGCCGTGCCGGTCGCAGACTTCGCGCATGCGCTTGAAGTAACCCGGCAGCGGGGGCGCGGCGCCGAGCGTCGCGCCGGCGACCGTCTCCGCAATGAAGGCGATGACCTTGTCGCCGCCGATCCGCCCGATCTCCTGCTCCAGCTCGCGCGCGAGCCGTTCCACATAGGCGCTGTCGGATTCGCCTTCGCGCCGATCGCGAAATGGATAGCAGGGCGAGACATGGCTTGCGCCGATGAGTAGCGGCTCGAACGACTTGCGCCGCCAGAGGTTGCCGCCGACGGCGAGCGCGCCGAGCGTGTTGCCGTGGTAGGACTGGCGCCTGGCGATGAAGTGCGTGCGCTGCGGCTCGCCTTTCTCGAGGAAATACTGCCGCGCCAGCTTGAGCGCAGCTTCCATCGCCTCGGCGCCCCCGGAGGCGAAGTACACCTTCTCCAGCGGCGCCGGCGCCGTCTCGATCAGCGCATCGGCGAGCGCTTCCATCGGCTCGCTGGTAAAGAAAGACGTGTGCACGTAGGGTAGCGCATCGAGCTGCTGCTGGACGGCTTCGATCACCGCTCGATCCGAGTGTCCAAGGCACGAGACCGCGGCGCCGCCGCAGCCGTCGATATAGCGCCGACCTTCGCGGTCGTAGAGGTAGATGCCGTCGCCGGCGACCGCGCATGGATATTGCCGGCGGGGATCGCGATGGAACACATGGCTCATGCGGCGAGCATATCCTTGAATTGCCGGCGTCCCGGACGCATCTTGTAAGCATGGACGCAACCACCGCGAGTTTCGAACGCGAGGTCCTCGAGGCGTCGAAGACCGTCCCGGTGGTGGTCGATTTCTGGGCACCCTGGTGCGGACCCTGCCGCTCCCTCGGGCCGATCCTCGAGAAGGTGGCCGCCGATCTCGGCGGGCGCGTCAAGCTCGTCAAGGTCAACTCCGACGAGAATCCAGAGCTCGCGGCGCAGTTCGCCGTGCGATCGATCCCGTATGTGCTCGCGTTCAAGGGCGGCCGGCCAGTGGCGCAGTTCCTCGGCGCGCTGCCCGAAGGACAAGTGCGCGCGTTCATGGAGCAGCTCCTGCCGTCGGAATCGGAGCTCGCGCTCGAGCGCGCCGAACGGCATTTCGCCGCCGGCCGATACGACGAGGCGGAGCACGAGCTCGGCCGGGTGAAGTTCGATCCCGATTGGGAGCCGCGTGTCGAAGCGCTGAAGCAGGGCATCGCCTATGCGCGCGCCGGCAAGCAGGGTCCCGGCGAAAGCGAGCTGCGCGCGAAACTCGCCGTGAACGGGGCCGACCACGAAGCGAGGCTCGCGCTCGCGGCCCTTTACGCTTCGAGTCGGCGCTATCGCGAAGCGATGGACGAGCTGCTGGAGATCGTGCGGCGGGCGAAGGACTGGCGCGACGGCGAAGCGCGCCGGCAGCTGCTCGCCATCTTCAACCTCGCCGGACAAGACGAGGACCTGATCGCCGAATACCGGCGCAAGCTGGCCGCCGCGCTTTACTGAGGCTAGTTCGATCGGCGCACGCGCCGGCGCGAGGGGCGTGAAAGGGCCCTCCTATCATGGTTGCGGATGCGCTACGCGATCATGGCTTTCCTTTCTCTCGTCGCCGCCAGCGGCTACGCCGATACGGCCCTGCACTCGGCGCTCGAGCGCATCGCCGGCCAGCGCATCTACTTTGCCCACCAGTCGGTCGGCGCAAACATCCTCGATGGGGTAAGAGAGCTCGCGCAGGCCGAAGGCGTTGCGCTGCGCATTGCCGAGCAGCCGGGAGCCGACGCCATTCCTGAAGGGACCCTCGCGCATTTCTTCGTGCCCGAGAACGGCGCGCCGCTCACGAAGCTGCGCAACTTCGAGGCCGCCCTCGGCGAAGGGGCTCGCGTCGACGTGGCGCTGCTCAAGTTCTGCTATGTCGACGTCGATGCGCAAACGGACGCGAAGGCGCTGTTCGAGCGCTATCGCGGCACGATCGGCCGCCTGCGACAGAAGAACCCACGGACGGTCTTCGTGCACGTGACCTTGCCGCTCACCACCGAGCAGACCGGGCCGAAAGCGTGGGTGAAGCGACTCATGGGGCGCACGCCTTACGGGACGGTCGAGAATCTGCGGCGCGAGGAATACAACGCGCTCCTGCGCAAGGCGTATGCCGGGCGGGAGCCGGTTTTCGATCTGGCGCGCTTGGAGTCAACGGCGCCGGACGGCCATGCCGTCACGGTATCGTGGGACGGGGTAACGGCCCCTGCAATGGCGCGTGAGTACACCCAGGACGGCGGTCACCTCAACGAGCAGGGGCGCCTCAGGGTCGCGCGGGAGTTGATCCGCGTGCTGGCCTCAGAAGCGCGAGGAGCGCTGTAGCGTCGTAAGGCTTGGCGATGTGATGGTCGAAGCCGGCGAGCTGCGAAAGCACGCGGTCGCTCGGCCGATTGTGGCCGGTGATGGCGATGAGAAGCGGCCGCGCGCTCGCATAGCGCTCGCGCAGAGCCCGGGCGACCTGGTAACCGCTGAGGTGCGGCATGCCAAGATCGAGCAGTACGACATCCGGCCCGAAATCGCGAACGCCCGCGAGCACGCCGAGCCCGGTGTGGACGCCGCGTACTTCGTGCCCTTCCTCGCGCAGCAACGCGCTCAGGCTTTTCACCGCGTCCGGATCGTCGTCGCCGACGAGAACGCGAAGCTGCGGCGGTAGCTCTGGCATGCATCCGCATTCTATTTTTCGCGCGTGACACGTGATGTCGGGACTTGCCTGTCGCGCATGAGCAATATGACGCGATAATCGCCGGCATGCGTGAACTTGTTGCCACTGTCCTTCTCGCGGCGGCCGCGCAATTCGCCTTCGCCGAGCCGCAAGACGTCGTCAACCTGCAGGCCGAAGCGAGCCGCGAGGTGGAGAACGACCAGCTCGTCGCGGTGCTGGCGGCTGAAGCGGATGGCGCGAATCCCGCCGAACTGGCGGAACTGATCAATCGCCGCATGGCGCAGGCAATGAAGACGGCGCGCGACGTTCCTTCGGTCAAGCTGCGCTCGGGCAACTACCAGACCCTGCCGCGCTATGGCAAGGAGCGCCGCATCGAAGCCTGGCACGCCTCGCAGGAGCTGCGCCTCGAGACTGGCGACGTCGCGGCCGCCGCGCGTCTCATCGGCCGCCTGCAGAGCGAGCTCAACGTGCGAAGCATGTCCTTGCGGCTGGCGCCCGAAACGCGACGCGCCGCAGAGGACGCGCTCATCACCGAAGCCATCGCGGCGTTCCAGGCGCGAGCAGAAATCGTGCGCAAGGCCATGAAGGCCTCGGGCTACCGCGTGCGCGAGCTTCAGGTTGCGACGACCACCGGCGGCGGGCCGCGGCCGCTGATGTACGCCGAGCGCGCTGTCGCCGCCGCGCCGGTCGCCGTCGAGGCTGGTGCGTCGCAAGTCACGGTGACGGTTTCCGGCAGCATCCAGCTGCAATAGCGATGGCCGAAGTCCTCGTTTTCCGGCCCGGCGGCTATCGCTTCATAAGAGCGGGGTTTCCTTTCTCGAGCGGCGTCGCGGCCGAGGCCGGCTTCGAGATCGAGCGGGCAAGGTTGTCGCGGCCCTTGCCGCTCGCCGCCGGCTTCGCGGCGATCGAGGCACAGCTCGCATCCCTCGGCCGTCCCAGCACGGCGCTTGCCGCGTGCGAGCTGCGATCGGCGGAGCCCTTTACCGAGCAGGGATTCGCCGATTTCAATCGCGCTTACGTGCGAACGCTCGAGCGCTGGGGCCTCTTTCGCGATGCGCTCAATCCGGTCGCGCGCACCAACGTTTGCCCCGCCTATGACAAGCCGCACGAGCCGGTCCTGCATGCGTTCTCCTACACCGTGCCGACGAGCAGCCATCGCCGCTCCTTCATCATCGCCGGCGGGGCGGAAGCGCGAGCCGGCGCAGAGCCTTACGCCGCACGCATCGTTCGCCATGGCGAAACGTCGTGCGAGGCGATGGCCGAAAAGATGCGGTTCGTCGCCGACGTGATGGAGCAGCGGCTGAAGGCGCTGGGGTTCGGCTGGCAGGACGCGATCAGCACGCAGGCTTACACCGTGCACGACATCGGCTCGCTGATCGGCCCGCAGCTCGCCGCTCGCGGCATCGCGCCCGACGGGCTGTGCTGGCATTTGGCGCGGCCGCCGGTCGTCGGGCTCGAGTACGAGATGGACGTGCGCGGCGCGGCGCGCGAGATCGTGCTCTAGAAAGCACTGCGACCGTGCTCGACCTTATCCCGCATGCGGGCAATCCGGCGACGCCGCTGCGGCGCGTCGCCGCCGGCGCGACGCGCACGCGCGCCGGCGGCTTGGCGCTGAATTACGTTCTGGAAGGCGATCTCGCCCGACTGCGCATTGCGCCGCCGGGGCCCTCGCGCCTCGGCGATCAGCTCTGGCGCCATACCTGTTGCGAGGCTTTCATCGGCGCGGCCGGCAGAACCGATTACCATGAGTTCAACCTGTCTCCGTCGGGGGAATGGGCCGCGCACGCCTTTGCACGCTACCGGGAGGGCGGCCCCCTCGACGATGAAACACTGAATCCGCAGATCGCCATCGAACGCACCGCCCGCACGCTGGAGCTTTCCGCCCTGATCGATCTGCGCCGGCTCGGCGTGTCCGGGACGATCCGGCTCGGCTTGTCGGTGGTCGCCGAGCACGAAGACGGCGCAATTTCCTATTGGGCGCTCAAGCACGCGCCCGGCAAGCCGGATTTCCACCACCGCGACGCATTTGCCCTCGAGCTCGATGAAATTCGGCATTGAACGCCTGATCGAAGACCGCGCCCTGCGCGCGCCGCTCACTGGCAGACGGCTGGCGCTGCTCGCCCATCCGGCATCGGTGACCCGCGACCTCACGCATTCGCTCGATGCGCTGGCGAGCCTGCCGGAGCTCAAGCTCGCGGCGGCGTTCGGGCCGCAGCACGGCCTGCGCGGCGACAAGCAGGACAACATGGTGGAGTCGCCCGACTTCACCGACCCGGTGCACGGCATCCCGGTCTTCAGCCTCTATGGCGAAGTGCGGCGGCCGAGCGCCGAGATGATGCGGGCATTCGACGTGCTATTGGTCGACTTGCAGGACCTCGGCTGCCGCGTCTACACCTTCATCACGACCCTGCGCTACGTTCTCGAGGCGGCTGCCGAGCACCGCAAGGCAGTCTGGGTGCTCGACCGGCCCAACCCGGTCGGCCGTCCGGCCGAAGGATTGCGGTTGCGTCCCGGCTGGGAAAGCTTCGTCGGCGCGGGACCCCTGCCGATGCGCCACGGCCTGACGATGGGAGAGCTCGCGCGATGGTTCCAGCGCACGCTGCGCCTTGATGTCGAGCTGGAGGTTGTCACCCTGGAAGGCTGGACGCCGCAGACGCCATGGCCGCTGGAAGAGCGCGCCTGGGTGAATCCGAGCCCGAATGCGCCGAATCTATCCATGGCGCGCAGCTATGCCGGCACGGTGATGCTCGAAGGTACGACCCTTTCCGAGGGCCGCGGCACGACGCGTCCGCTCGAATTGCTCGGCGCGCCGGACCTGGAGCCGCGGCGGCTCCTGGCGCAAATGCACGCCGTGGCACCGCAATGGCTTGCCGGCTGCAAGCTGCGCGAGTGCTGGTTCGAGCCCACCTTTCACAAGCACGTCGGCAAGCTTTGCGGCGGAATTCAAATCCACGCCGAAGCGCCCTTCTACCGGCAAGACGGCTTGCGGCCGTGGCGCCTCGTAGCGACCGCCTTCAAGGCCCTGCGCAAGCTGCGGCCCGATTACCCGCTTTGGCGCGACTTCGCCTACGAATACGAGCGCGACCGGCCGGCGATCGATCTCATCAACGGCGGCGACGAGTTGCGCCGCTGGGTGGACGATCCGCGCGCGACGGCCGCCGACCTGGAGGCGCTTGCCACGCCCGACGAGCTCGCCTGGTTGGCGGAGCGTGAAGAAATACTCCTCTACCGCTGATTTGTCGCGCAAAGCGCCTTACGCTACAGTCCGTCGCATGAACGCCGCCCTCCACGGAGCACTGATCGGCCTTGGCATCGGAGCCTTCCTCCTGGTGGCGGAATACATGCTCCTCAGCAAAGGTGTGAGCGAGCGGGCCAAGAAGCTCAATCGCAAGGCGGAATTCGACATGACGGAGCGCCGCCGCATCGCCAGCATGCTGCGCTTCGCGCTCGTCCTGGTACCCGCCTTCGCCATCGTTTTCTGGTGGGCGTGGGGCTAACCGCTCGATTGCAGAGGATTCGATGACGCAGCCGCCGAAGCGCCGTGCAGACGACATGACCGCCGACGAAGTGAAGCAGTTCTGGCACGGATTCTGCGAGCGCAAGCGTGTCGATCCGGCGTTGCGCGCCCGCGGCGACGCCAAGATCGACGAGGATCCCGATTACTGGGCCGACCAGACGATGATGCGCCTGCTCGAGGTCATCTCGACCTAGTCATTTCCAGTCGTCGTCGTCCGGCGGCAGCGGCGGCACTTTGGGCATCTTGTCTTTGCGCCGCATCCAGCCATAGAGGAACATGCCGCCGATGCCGGCGACGGCGAGGAGGAGGAACATGGCCAGCCACAAGCTGCTCGTCGTCACGACGCTCGTCCTTTCTGCGCTCGCCTGCGCCGCTCAGGCGCAGGACGATTACCCGAATAGACCGTTGCGCATCATCGTCGGTTTCACGCCGGGTGGCGGTCCCGACATCACGGCACGTCACATTGCGCAGCGGCTGGGCGAAACGCTCAAGCAGCAGGTCATCGTGGAGAACAAGCCGGGCGCCGGCGGGACCGTGGCGGCCGCGATGGTGGCGCGCTCGGCACCCGACGGCCACACACTGCTCTCGGTTTCGTCGGCGCACGCCGCCGCCGCGGCCATCTATCCGAAGCTGCCTTACGACACCCTAAAGGACCTTGCCGGCATCACGCAGACGGCGAGCTCCAAGTACGTGCTGGTCGTCGCTCCTTCGCTTGGCGTGCGCTCGGTCAGCGAGCTGCTCGAGCTCGCACGCCGTCGTCCCGGCCAGGTCAATTTTTCCTCGGCCGGCGTCGGCAGCGGAACGCATTTCGCCGCCGAGATCCTCAAGGCGATGGCGGCGATCGACGTGGTGCACGTGCCGTTCAAGGGGATTCCCGAGGCGCTCGGCGAAACGCTCGCCGGACGCATTCACTTCTTCATGGCGCCGATCGCCAATGCGGTCAACCTCGCCCGCGACGGCCGGCTGCTCGCGCTGGGCGTTTCGTCCCGCACGCGAGACGGCTTGCTGCCGGACGTGCCGACGATCGACGAGGCCGGTGTCGCGGGCTATCAGCAGGAATTGTGGTTCGGCCTGCTCGCGCCAGCG
Organism: Burkholderiales bacterium; assembly: GCA_036524215.1. GTDB lineage: Bacteria > Pseudomonadota > Gammaproteobacteria > Burkholderiales > SG8-39 > SCGC-AG-212-J23. The sequence continues at coordinate 10,900 of DATDCR010000260.1, read as the reverse complement.
GCGACGCCCAAGCCGATCATCGCGCGCCTCAACACCGCGATCGGCCGCATCCTCGCCGACAAGGACACGCGCGCACACTGGTCTGCGCTCGGCATGGATGCAAAGCCAACCACGCCGCAGGATTTCGACCGCCTCATCGCCGACGAGATCGCGCTCTACACGCGCATCGCGCGCGCCGGCAACATCACTTCGCAGTAGCGGGCGGCGTCGCCGAAGGCTTGACGATCGGCTCCTCGCTCGGCGCCACGCCGGCGGGCAGCGCCAACCCTTCGCCTTTGATCTCGATCGGCATCACCGGCGAAAAGAACTGATTGCGCCCGCCGCTCGGCACGCGCGCGGCGGGCGTCGTTTCGCCTGCGCCTGGCGCAGGCACCGGCGAGGTCTTGGGCTCGGCCTTCGGCGTCGGCCCAGGCGCCTGCGCGAGCGCCGCGCTCGCCGCCAACGCGAGGCTACTTGCCAAGACCCATGCGTTTGCCCGATTCGGTGTACGCACGGACTCGCTCCTTCATGAAGGCATCCATTTTGTCCATCCCGACGTCGACCAGCTCGAAACCGCTCTTGGCGGCAAGCTCCTTCATTTCGGGATCGGCGTTCAACAGCGCCCACAGATCGGACAGCCGCTTGCGCGCGTCCATCGGCGTGGATTTCGGTACGCCGATGCCGCGGTAAGCGCCGTCGATCCAGTCCGTGCCGAGCTCGCGGAAGGTCGGCACGTCCGGTAGCAGGGGATGGCGCTTCTCCATCGCGACGGCGAGCGCGCGCACTTTGCCTTTGTTGTTCACCGCGAACGCCGTGTACGACATCGCGCCCTGCACATGGCCGCCGACCACCGCGGTCGTCATGTCGCCTGTTCCCTTGAACGGGACATAGGTCGTCTTGATGCCGAAGGTGGAGTTAAGCCGCTCGTGCGCCATGTGGTTCGCCGAATTGAGCCCCGAGCCGCCGAGGCTGATCTTCCCGGGATCCGCCTTCGCGGCCTTGACGAAGTCCTGGAAGGTCTTGATCGGGCTCGACTCCGGCACGACGAGCGCATCGGGCGTGTAGTGGAACCAGTACACCGGCGTCACGTCATCGGTCTTGTACTGGACGGTTCCCTCCATCGGCTGAAGGACGATGTGCGGCAGGTTGACGCCGGCGATGTTGAAGCCGTCGGCCGGCAGCTGGTTGAGCTGCATCCACAACAGGCCGCCGCCGGCGCCCGGCTTGTACTGGATGATGGTCTCGATCTTCGGGCACTTCTTCTTCAGCACGAGCTGCTGATGGCGCGCCGACAGGTCCGATTCGCCGCCGGCCGGGAACGCCTGCCAATAGAGCAGGTTCTTCTCGGGGCACGGTTGGGCGCCCGCCGCGCCGCTGAGCGCGAGGGCGAAGGTGAAGGCGAGAAAGCGCAGCATTCGATCTCCCTTGATTTCGTCAGTCGACTTTCATGCCCGTGTCTTTCACGAGCTTGGACCATTTCTGGATGTCTTCGCGCACGAACCTGCCGAACTCGTCCGGCGTCATGGCGAGCGGCACGGCGCCTTGCTTCGCCCAGTTCTCCCGGATGTCGGGCGAATTGATGACCTTGCCGACCGCCTGGCTCAGCCGCTCGAGAATCGGCTTCGGCGTCGCCGCCGGCGCCATCAGGCCGAGCCAGATCGGCGCCTCGTAGCCGGGCACGCCGGCCTCCGCAACCGTCGGGATGTTCGGCGTCACGGACGAGCGCTTCTTGCCGCTGGTGGCCAGGCCCTTCAGCTTGCCGGCGTTGACCAGCGAGACGATGGTGCTGATCGCATCGAACATCATCTCGACTTGCCCGCTGAGCACGGCGGTGCGCGCCTGGTCGCTTCCCTTGTGAGGGACGTGGACGATGTTGACGCCCGCCATGTGCTTGAAGAGCTCGCCCGCCATGTGATACGGCGTGCCGGGTCCCGAGGAGGCGTAGTTCAGCTTGCCCGGGTCCTTCTTCGCCAGCGCGATGAACTCGCGCAGGTTGTTCACGGGCAGGGACGTTGGCACGACGAGGAGCAGGTCCTGCGAATTGATGCCGGTGATCGGCGCGAGATCGCGCATCAGCTCGTAAGGCTTCTTCGGAATCAGCGTCTCGTTCACCGTGTGGGTGTTCGACATGACGAGGATCGTGTAGCCATCGGGCGCCGATTTCGCCACGGCATCGGTGCCGATCACCGCGCCGCCGCCCGGCCGGTTCTCGATCACGAACGGCTGTCCCAGGGTCTCGGAGAGCTTGGCCGCCAGGACGCGCCCGTACACGTCGGCGGACCCGCCGACGGCGTAAGGCACGATCATCTTGACCGGGTGGGTCGGGTAGTTCTGCGCTGACGCGGTCAGGCTCGCCAGCGCGAGCACCAAGGCCAGGACGCCTCGAAGCATTCCATCCTCCTAATTAGAATAACTGCGGCCATGAGAATACTCGTCACCGGAGCCGCAGGCTACATTGGTTCCGCACTGGTGCGCGCGCTCGGTGAAGGCAACGTGCTCGCCACCGACCAGACGAGCATGCCGTTCAAGCACGCCGTGACGGGCAACATCGCGTACCCGCAGCTCGCGCGCTCGCTCATCACACCGGAAGTCGAGGTCGTGTTCCATCTCGCCTCGCTGGTGTCCGGCGGCGCGGAGCAGAACTTCGAGCTCGGCACGAAGGTGAACCTCGATGCGACGCGCGACCTGCTGGAGGCCTGCCGGCTCGCGGGCCATCGCCCTCGATTCGTCTTCGCTTCGTCGATCGCCGTCTATGGCGGCTGGCTGCCCGACCCGGTGACCGACGAGACGCCGGCGTCGCCGCGCCTCTCCTACGGCGCGCAGAAGCTGATCGGCGAGGTGCTGATCGACGACTACAGCCGGCGCGGCTACATCGACGGCCGCGCGCTGCGCCTGCCCACGGTGATGGTGCGTCCCGGCAGCGCGAACACCGCGGTGTCGGGCTGGGCGAGCGCGCTCGTTCGCGAGCCGCTCGCCGGACGCGATTACGTCTGTCCGGTGAAGCCCGATACGCGGATGGCGTGCATCTCGCTCGATCGCGTCATCGCATCGTTCATCCATGCCTCGCAACTGCCGGCCGAGCGCTTCGGCCCGCGCCGGACCGTTCTTCTCAGCGGCATTGCGGCAAGCGCGCAACAGATATGGGATGCGGTGCGCCCGAAAGCGAGAGGCAGGGTGCGCTTCGAGCCCGATCCGTCGCTGCAGGCGATCATGGACGCCGTGCCGAAGGCGACCCTCTCGCAGCGCGCAGCCGAGCTCGGCTTGCGGCCGAGCGCTTCCATCGACGAGATCGTGAGTGAATACGAAAAAGCTGCCCTCGCGCATCACGGTTGAGGGGCTCGATCGCGCGCCGCATCGCGCGTTCCTGCGCGCGCTCGGCGTGTCGGACGCCGATCTCCGCAAGCCGTTTGTCGGCGTCGCGTCGACCGACGGGCGCGTTACGCCGTGCAACGCGCTGCTCGGCAGCTTCGCGCGCGAGGCGGCCGAAGCCGTGCGCCAGGCGGGCGGCGTGCCGTTCGATTTCGCTTCCATCTCGGTGGCCGATTCGATGTCGATGAACCACGGCGGCATGCGCTACTCGCTCCTCTCGCGCGAGATCATTGCCGACGGGGTCGAGGCGGTGGTGCGCGGCCACGCGTACGACGCGCTCATCACCTTTGCGGGCTGCGACAAGACGCTGCCCGGAATGATGATGGCGATGGTGCGCCTCGACCTGCCCTCGGTATTCGTGTACGGCGGCGCCGCGCTGCCCGGCACATGGCACGGGCGCGACGTGACGGTGCTCGATACGTACGAAGCGGTCGGCGGCGTGCTCGCCGGCGAGGTTTCGGAGAAAGAGCTCGGCGAGCTCGAGCGCGCGTGCCTGCCGACGCTCGGTTCCTGTCCCGGGCAGTTCACCGCAAATACCATGGCCATGGTGGCCGAGACCCTCGGCCTCGCGCTTCCTGGCTCGGCGACCCTGCCCGCGGTTGCACCGGAAAGGACCGAGCTCACGCGCCGGGCGGGACAGATGGTGATGCAGCTCCTCGAGCGCGGTGGACCGCTGCCGCGCGAGCTCGTGACGAGGAAGAGCCTGGAGAACGCCTGCGCCGCCGTCGCCGCCACCGGCGGCTCGACCAATGCCGCCCTGCATATCCCGGCCATCGCGCACGAGGCCGGCATTCGTTTCACGATGGACGATTTCGCACGTGTCGCGAAGCGCACGCCGCTCATCGCCGACCTCAAGCCTGGCGGCCGCTATCTCGCCAAGGATCTGCACGCTGCCGGCGGCGTGTATGCCGTGCTCAAGGCGCTGCTGACGCACGGTGCCCTCCACGGCGAGTGCCTTACGCTTTCCGGCCAAACGCTCGCGCAGGCGCTGCAGAAGCATGCCGGTGCCGATGGCGAGGTCGTGCGGCGCGAGCCGATCATGAAGACCGGCGGCGTGGTGGTGCTGAAAGGAAATCTCGCCACGGAAGGCGCGTTGATCAAGGTGGCGGGCTTGAAGGCGCTGGCCTTCGAAGGCAAGGCGCGCGTGTTCGACTCCGAAGAAGCGTGCGCCGAAGTGGTGAAGCGGCGCGCCTACAAGGCCGGCGAGGTGCTGGTGATCCGCTACGAGGGCCCGAAAGGAGGGCCGGGCATGCGGGAAATGCTGGGGGTGACGGCGCTCCTCTACGGGCAGGGGATGGGCGAGAAGGTCGCGCTCCTTACCGACGGGCGCTTCTCGGGCGCGACGCGCGGCATGATGGTCGGCTACGTCTCGCCGGAGGCGGCCGCAGGCGGTGCGCTCGCGCTCGTCAGGAACGGCGATCGCATCCGCATCGATGCCGCCCGCGGCGTGGTTTCTCTGGACGTCTCCCGAGGCGAACTGAAGAAAAGGACTGCCAAAGCGCCGCGGCGCCCGGCGCTTACCGGCGTGCTGGAGAAATACGCCGCGCTCGTCGGCTCGGCGCACGCGGGCGCGGTGACGCACGGCCGCAAGCCCTGAGCCAGTAGGCGAACGTCGCGCGTACGATCGAAGGCTGCAGCAGGAACTCGCGCGCTTCTTCAGCCAGCGCCGGCTTCACTTCCTTGAATCCGCCGGCGGCCATGGCGCGAAGCTGCATGCGCGCGGCGCGCTCGAAGAACACGGCCAGATAGGCGGCTTCTTCCACGCTGCGGCCGGCGGTGAGCAGACCGTGGTTCGCGAGCAGGATGCACTTCGCGTCGCCGAGCGCAGCGCTGATGAGGCGGCCCTCGTCGTCGGCCACCGGCACGCCCGGCCATTCGGCGAGGTGCGCGCAGCCGTGCAGCATGGCGCTGTCCATATGGATGGTCTTCAGCGGCTGACCCGTCGCGGCAAGCGCCGATGCGTAAGGCGCATGCGTGTGGATGATCGCCTTCACATCCGGCCGCTGGCGATAGATCCAGACATGGAAGCGCACGCCCGGATTGGGGCGCCGGCCATCGCGCGGCCGCAAATCTTCGTCGACGAGCGCCATGCGCTCCTCGCTCGCCTCGTCGAAGCCGTAGCCGAATTCGAGCGTCCACCAGGTGCCCGGCTTCTCGCCCCGCGCCGTCACCTGTCCGGCGAGCCCGGACTCGTGCCCTTCGCGAGCGAGGATGCGGCATGCGCCGGCGAGCGCCTCGCGTGCCGGCCGATCGCGGTGCGGAAAATCCGCCGCCATCTCGCGGCTGACGCGCTCGAGGAAGTCGCGCTTCATTTCATGAAGCTCGGCAGCAGCGTCGAGATGATCGGAAAGGCGACGAGGATCGCGAGGCGCAGGCAGTCGACCAGCACGAAGGGCATCACGCCGCGAAACACGGTGCGCGTCGGCACCTGCGGCAGGAGCGTGCTGAGCACGAACAGGTTCATCCCGACCGGCGGGCTGATGAGGCCGATCTCGACCACCACCACGATGAGGACGCCGAACCACACCGGATCGAGCCCCATGTGCACGATGAGCGGAAAGAACAGCGGCACCGTGAGCAGGATCATCGACAGCTCTTCCATGGCGGTGCCAAGGATCACGTAGATGACCATGATGGCCGCCACCACCATCATCGGATTGACCTCGAAGCGCGAGACCAGGCTCTTCAGGTCCGCCGGCATCGAGGTGATGTTGACGAACTCGGCGAACATCAGCGCGCCGATCAGGATCACGAACAGCATCGAGGTCGTGCGCGCGCTCTCCAGGAGCGCCGCGTACAGCCCTCGCCAGCCGAGCGCGCGGCGCGCCAGCGCGAAGATCATGGCGCCGAACGCGCCGACGCCCGCGCCTTCGACCGCCGTGAAGACGCCGCCGTAAATGCCGCCCATGACGAGGACGAAGAGCGCGATCACGCTGCTCACGCCCTTGTAGACGAGCGATAGCAGGAACACCGCGATGGCGCCGACCACGGCGGCGTTGTCGCCGGCGAGCCAGCCGAGATTCACGACCACCGCGATCACGACCGCCACCGCCGCGAACCAGTGCAGTCCGGCCAGCGTCGCCCAGCGCTCGCGCCAGGGCATGCGTTCACCGGGCGGCCCGGCCTTCGGATCCCGCCAGGTGACGTACTGCACGGCCAAGCAAAGGAGCACGGTGGCGAGGATGCCCGGAAGCACGCCGGCGGCGAACAGCTTGCCGATGTTCGTCTCCGTCATGATCCCGTAGATCACCATGATGGTGGAGGGCGGGATCAGGATGCCGAGCGTGCCGCCCGCCGCGATGGCCCCGGTCGAGAGATAGTCGGCATAGCCGAAGCGCTTCATCGACGGGTAGGCGACCTTGGCGAACGTCGCCGCGGTGGCGATGGAAGAGCCGCAGATGGCGCCGAAGCCCGCGCAGCCCACGATGGTCGCCATGGCGAGGCCGCCGCGCTTATGACCGATGAATGCGTAGGCGGTGCGGAACAGCTCCTGCGACATGCCGGCGCGCGTGACGAAATTGCCCATCAGGATGAACAGCGGCACGACGGAGAGCGTGTAATTCCGCCCGGTCTCGTAGACCTTGGTCTGCGCCATGGCCAAAGCGCCGCCCCAGCTCCAGTCGCGCATGTACGCATAGCCCACCACGCCGACGATGCCCATGGCGAGCGCGATCGGGATGCGCACGAACGCGAGCACCATCATGGCCAGCAGCCCGATCAGCGCTTCGGTCATCGCTTACGTCGTCGCTTGGCTGGCGCGACGATCGCCCGGAACGAAGACCTTGAAGAGATGCACGAGCCCCGTGAGGAGGATCATCGCCGCCATGAAGTAGACGAACGGCCCCACCGTGATGCGCAGCACGTCCGTGGTGTCGCCGTACGCGGCGATGCGGCCGGCCTTGATGATCACCTGCCAGGTCAGAAAGAAGAACAGCGCGGCAACGATCGCGTGCACCGCGCGCACGAGCAGGCCCAGCACCGGCGCCGGCACCATGCGGTCGATGAAGTCCATGGTGACGTGCTCGTCGGCGTGCGAAACGAGCGGCAGGCCGGCGAAGATGAGAACCAGCAGCAGCAGCTCGGTGATCTCGAAAGCGCCCCGGATCGGGCGGTTGAAGAGGTAGCGCGCGACGACGTCGGCGAACGTCATCATCATCAGGCACAGGAGCAGGATCGAGGCGGCGATGCCGAGCACGGCATCGACGCGCCTCTCCCAGGTCTGCTGAGCGGCGGTCACCTCGGGCGTAGAGGCGCGAGCCGCCTATTTCTTGGCGGAGAGCTTCTTGATCTCGGCGTGGAACTCGTCGAGCGCGTGCTTGGCGTCGACGCCCTTGGCGCTCGCCTTCTTGATCCAGTCCTCGATGATCGGGCCCGAGCGCTTGCGCACCTCGGCCACCATCTGTGGATTCGCCTGCACGATCTTGACGTTGGCCGCCTTGAGGGCGTTGATGCCGACCTGGTCGGCGCGGTCCCACGACTGCCCGTTGCTGCGCGCCGCATGCTCGAAGGAATGCTTCTCGATGATCGCCTGGTCCTGCTTCGAGAGCTTGTTCCACTTGTCCTCGTTCATGAAGAAGCCGAACGACGAGCTGTACATGCCGCCGGGGAACACGGTGGCCTGGCCGATCACCTTGTCGAGCTTGAACGAGGCGATCGATTCGAACGGGAAGAAGACGCCATCGGCCACGCCCGAGTTGAGCAATTCATAGGATTCCGGCGCCGGCTTGACGAAGGCCGAAGCCCCGATCGCGTTGGCGACGGCCTCGGCGATGCCGCCCCCGGTGCGGATCTTGAGTCCCTTGATGTCGGCCATGCCGTTCACGGGCTTCTTGGTGAACATCTGTCCGGGACCATGCGTCCAGACGGCGAGCAGCTTGACGCCCTTGTACTCGCCGACCTTCTGGAAGTATTTCCAGTGGATGCGCGAAAAGGCGACGGAATTGACTTCCGCCGTGTCGGCGGCGCCGGGCAGCTCGGCCATCAGCGGCAGGATGTGCCGCGCCGGCGTGTAGCTAGCTGTCACGTATGAAAGGTCGACCAGGCCGTCGCGCACGGCATCGAACGTGCCGGGGGCCGCGGCCGGATGTTTCGGCAAGCCCTGGAACTTCACGCGGCCGCCGGTGGCCTTCTCCACTTCCGCCGCCCAGTTCGCCTGCCAGATCGACAGGTGATGCGTCGGCGGCACCCAGCTCGAGTAAGTCAGCGTCGTTTGCGCGTGCGAAGGCGCAGCGCAAGATAAGGCGAGCGCGGCGAACGGCGCCGCGAGCAAGCGCGTTGCGAACATGGTGAATCCTCCTCTCGCATAATCATAAATGCTTTGTCATCGGGCGTGCGCAAGTTCCGTTGTTTTTCGAATTCGGTTTGGATACGATCGATGCAGCAGCGCGAGAGACGCAAAAGAGACGGGGGAGAGCATGGCACACGTCGTCACCAAGTCCGATCTGGTCCAGGTCGCCGCGAAGGCGGGCAATCTCAGCCGGGCGGCGGCGGGCGAAGCGGTGAACGCGGTGTTCGATGCCATCGTTTCCAACGTCGCCAAAGGCAAGCGCGTCACCGTGGTCGGCTTCGGCACCTTCCTGCCGCGCAAGCGCAAGGCGCGCGCCGGACGCAGCCCGATCAACGGCAAGGAGATCAAGATCACGGCGAAGACGCTGCCCGCATTCGCCGCCGGCCAGGGCTTCAAGCAGGCCGTCGACAAGACTTCCTAGAAGTTCTCTCTCCAGCTCTTTGTTTTCGCGGGCATTGCAAAGCCCGCGTTGGCTTGGCAGAATCGCAAAGCACGATTCTTGCCAATGGACAGCCCGCTCATCCTCTCCCTCGACGCGCACGGCGTGCCGCATCGCTGGATCAGCTGGCAGCAGGCCTGCTTCTATTACGCGAAGAACCTGGTCGCGTGGACGCTGGGCGACGAGACCTTCACCTATTACGGCGGCATCTCGCGCATTACGGGCGAGCGCTCGAGCATCACGGCGCACTCGATCGTCGCGATCAAGGGCAAGGCGCTGGCTGCCAAGGGCTTCAACCAGATCCCGCCGCTCAATAACCGCGAGCTCTTCCGGCGCGATCGCCATATGTGCGCCTATTGCGGCGGCGAGTTCAACTATTTCCGCCTGACGCGCGACCACATCACGCCGCTTTCGCGCGGCGGTCGCGACAGCTGGATGAACGTCGTCACGGCGTGCCGGCATTGCAACGGCCACAAGAGGAACCGCCTGCCGCAGGAATGCGGCATGGAGCTCCTGTACGCGCCTTATGTGCCGAACAAGGCCGAGTACCTGATTCTCACCAACCGCCGTATCCTGGCGGACCAGATGGAGTTCCTCAAGCAGCACGTCGCGTCGCATTCGCGACTGGTCGTCGCCTCTGCCTGATTTTTGGCGTAACAGCGGGTTTCACTTATTGGAACGCGACCCGGCCGGAAGGCTGCGGGTCACCGACGATTTCCTGCGCGCGTACTTCCTGCGCCCGGAAGTGCACCCGGTCGAGGAATCGGGCGATGCGGAGCGAAAGCTGCACGCATCGCTCATGCAGGAGCCGCGCAGGAAGATCGCGCAGGCTGAGCTCGACGCGGTCGAGGACCAGGATGCGCGGGACAACTACCGCGTGGTGCTGCGCTTCCGCGAGCGCCTTCTCGAGGCCGGCACGGTGGAAGGCTGCTACCAGGCGCTGTTTCGCGGCGCGGTCGACATCCCGCCGCTCTTCATCGAGCAGATGGTGCACGTCATCCTGCGCAATATCCTCGATGGCTGCGAAGATCCGCTGCGCCTGCGCGGCGCCGAAGTCTTCTTCCGCGAGCAGAAGGCGACCATCCAGGAAGGCCACGCGCTCCTCGCCGATCTCGAGACCGTCGAGATGCACGCCGCCGGCAGCCGCTATGGATCGATCGGGCGCCTGATCGTCGAAGCGCAAGGCACGCTCGGCAAAGTGGACCTGGATGTCCTCGACCGTGCGAACGCCGAGTTGTATTGGCAGCGCGACTCGCGCCACGACACCGTCATCAGTCTGACGTATGGCCGCGCGGCGCTCGACGCGTTCGCGGCCGTGATGGCCCTTTGGGTGCGGCACTTTCTCGGCATCGCCGTGAAAGTGCGGCCGATCCGCAGCATCGAAGAGTCGCGCTGGGCCTGGCACATCGGCCTCGACGCCGAATCGACGGCAATCCTGAATGATCTGTGGTCGGGCGGCCAGGTGGACGCGGGTCGCATGCAGCGCATCCTCGCGCTCTTCGCGCTCGACTTCGACGACGCGTCCCTCATGCGCACGGACATGCGCGGCCGCACGGTCTACCTAGCGCTTTCGGCAAACGAGGAAGGCATCGTGCGGATGAAACCGCAGAACCTTCTCACCAACTTGCCGCTGCATGAAGCCTGACAAATTGCAGATGAGGCCCAACTACTGGGATCGCGCCAAGCGGGCGCTGGCCAAGCGCGATGGGGTGATGGCCGGGATCATCCGTTCGCATCCTAAGGTTTTCCTGGCGCGACGCGGCGAGCCGTTTCTCACGCTTGCGCGCGCGATTTGCGGGCAGCAGATCTCCGTCAAAGCCGCCCAA
>DATDCR010000259.1:0-2248 GCA_036524215.1 Burkholderiales bacterium | reverse complement strand
CGGCTACCTCTTCTACGACTCGACCAAGCCCATGCCGCCGTCGAGGTTCCGCGACGACATCAACGTGGTCGGCATGCCGCTCACCGAGATCACCAACGCTACCTACACCGACTCGCGCGAGCGGCAGCTCTTCAAGAACATCATCTACGTCGGCGCGCTGGCGGGCATGCTCGGCATCGAGCCCGAGGTGATCGCCGAGCTGATCGGCGAGCAGTACAAGTCGAAGGAGAAGCTCCTCAAGCCCAACTTGAACGCGTTCCAGCTGGGTTTGAACTATGCAAAAGAACATCTGAAGGACGCGATCGGCCTCAAGGTCAAGCGCGCCTACAACGTCGGCGACAAGATCTTCATCGACGGCAACGCCGCGGCGGCGCTCGGCTGCGTGTACGGCGGCGCCACGGTCTGCGCCTGGTACCCGATCACGCCGTCCTCGTCGCTCGCCGAGGCGTTCCAGTTCTACTGCTCGAAGATGCGCGTCGACAAGGCGACCGGCAAGAACAAGTACGCCATCATCCAGGCCGAGGACGAGCTCGCCTCGATCGGCATCGTGACCGGCGCCGGCTGGAACGGGGCCCGGGCATTTACCTCCACCAGCGGGCCTGGAATCTCATTGATGTCGGAGTTCGTCGGCCTCGCCTACTTCGCCGAGATCCCGGCGGTGATCATCGACGTGCAGCGCGGCGGGCCCTCGACCGGCATGCCGACGCGCACGCAGCAGTCCGACGTGCTGAAGGCCGCCTACCTCTCGCACGGCGACACCAAGCACGTGCTCCTCTTCCCGATGGACCCGCACGAGTGCTTCGAGCAGTCCGCGCTGGCGCTCGACCTCGCCGAGCGGCTGCAGACGCCGGTGTTCGTCATGACCGACCTCGACATCGGCATGAACCAGCGCCTTTGCGACCCGTTCCAGTGGGACGACAGCCGCGAGTACGACCGCGGCAAGCTGATGAGCGCCGAGATGCTCGACGCCGGCGCCGACTTCGGCCGCTACAAGGACGTCGACGGCGACGGCATCCCGTTCCGCACGCTGCCCGCCACGCACCCGACCAAGGGCTCCTTCTTCACGCGCGGCACGAGCCGCAACCCGTACGCCGGGTACTCCGAAGCAGGTCCCGACTACCAGTACAACATGCAGCGGCTGCAGAAGAAGTTCGAGACCGCGAAGAACCTGGTGCCCAAGCCCGTGCTGACCGCCGCCAAGAAGCCGGCGCGCTTCGGCGTCATCTACTACGGCTCCACCGCGCCTTCGATGCATGAAGCTCTTGATGCTTTATCTCAAAACGGAGTTTTTGTTAATGCCTTGCGGGTCCGCGGCTTCCCGTTCCCGGACGAGGTGTTCGACTTCGTCGCCTCGCACTCGAAAGTGTTCGTCGTCGAGCAGAACCGCGACGCGCAGTTGAAGACGCTGCTGGTCAACGACGCCGGCATCAACCCCGCGTCGCTCATCTCGATCCTGCACTACGACGGCACGCCGATCACCGCGCGCTTCATCCAGAAAGAGATCGCCGAGATCGTCTCGGCCCTCAACGTTCGACCGATCAAGAGAGACAAGGCCGCATGAAAACCGCCCAGCTCGTTACTTTCCTCGCGCTCGCCGCCTTCGCCGCGATGCCCGCCTCCGCGCAAATGCTGAAGAAGCAGACGGAAGAGATGCAGAGGAGGGAGGCCGCGAAGAAGGCGCAGACTCCGCCGCCGCCCCCGCAGCAAGCCCCCGCGCCGCAGGCGCCCGCCGCGAAGGCGCCGGCGCCGGCCGCCAAGGGACCCGTCGCGCCGCTGCGGAAGGACGACCACGCCAAGAAGAAAGGTTTCTACAACAAGGCGATGCAGAAGAAGAAAGCGGAAGCCAAGAAATGACCTACGTTGCCAAGCCCAAGCTCCACCACCCGACCCTCCCCAAGAACGAGCTCGGCTACGTCCGCCGCGACTACGAGGGCAAGGTCAGCACCCTCTGCGCCGGCTGCGGCCACGACTCGATCTCGGCCGCGCTGATCCAGGCCTTCTGGGAGCTCGACATCCTGCCGCACCGGGTCGCCAAGCTCTCCGGCATCGGCTGCAGCTCGAAGACGCCGGACTACTTCCTCGGCAACAGCCACGGCTTCAACACCGTGCACGGGCGCATGCCGTCGGTCCTCACCGGCGCCAACCTCGCCAACAAGGAGCTGATCTACATCGGCGTCTCGGGCGACGGCGACTCCGCCTCGATCGGCCTCGGCCAGTTCGCGCACGTCATGCGCCGCGGCGTGAACAT
>DATDCR010000258.1:0-4295 GCA_036524215.1 Burkholderiales bacterium | reverse complement strand
GCGAGCACCGCGTGGCCGATGACCAGCAGCGCGGCCGGCGCCATCAGCTGCAGCCAGACGCTCGCCCGCATCATCAGGACGAAATGCAGCGTGATCAGCACGACGACGGCAGCCGCGCTCGCGGCGAGGCCCGCACCGGCGCTCAAGCGCGGCAGCGCCACCACCAGATACAGGGCCACGGCAAGAAGGGCGGCCATTTCAGCGATTCGGCCCCACGGCGGCACGATGAAGAAATGCTCCTGCAGCAGCGAGGAGACGACCTGCGCCTCGAGCGCCACGGCCGGCATTGCGGGATGCACCGGCGTAACGAAGAAATTGGCGAGCCCGGCGGCGGTCGGCCCGACGAGCACGATCTTGTCGCGGTATTTTTCCGGCGCGATCTTGCCGTTCGCGACATCGAAGAACGAGTCCTCGGTGAACGGCGCGCGCTCGCCGCCGTACTTGTAAAAAGCGGGGCGCATGTGCGCCGAGTCATCGGTGGGCGCTTGCAAGGCGCCGATGCGCACGCGGTCGCCGTCGACGGCGATGTCCTTCGGCGCGAGATTGAGGCTGCGTGCGACGAGCGAGGCAGCGACCGAGGGATACGCCTCCCCGTAGTGATTGACAATCAGCGGCTCGCTCCTTACCGCGCCATCGGTATCGATGATCGCGTTCAGGTGGCCAAGCGCGGCCGCCGCCGCGCCGAAGACATCGAGCGTCGAAATGGCGAGCGCGGAGCTCGGCTCCGCGACCGCACCGCCCGCGACCGCATTGCGGCGCACGAAGAGCGGCAACGGGCGCTCCGGACGCCCTTTCGGCGCCTCGAGGACGAAAAGCAGCGGCAGGACGACGTTTCCGGCCCGCGTCATCGCGGCCGCGAGCTTCTGGTCGGTATTGAACTGCTCCTGGGCCTCGCGGATGAGGATCTCGAGGCCGCTCGGCGTCTGCGTCTCTGACGCCGGCAGCGCCGCCGCTTCCTTCAGCTTCCCCAGCGTCCGGTTGATCGCCTCGTTCTCGGGCTCGGCAAAGAAGACCAAGTAGCCGATCGCGCGCGCTTTGGCATTGGCGAGCAGCTCGATCATGCGGGCATGCGTATCGCGCGGCCACGGCCAGCGCCCCATGTTGTCGATGCTCTGCTGGTCGATGGCGATGACGGCGACCTTGTCGGATGGCGAGCGCGCCGCGACCTGCAGGCCGGCGTCGTAAGCCTTGCGCTCGAGGCCCGGGACGAGGTCGCTGATCGAAGTGAAAAGCGCGAACAGGGCCACGACGACCACGCCGAGAAACCAGTCGGCCTTCCAGAACCCCGAGTGCACCCCGCGCCTCCCTGCGTTGTCCCGCAAAAATTCTACGCTACGGCCTATAGCCGGGCGCGCAGGCACAACCCCCCTTTAAAACAGCAAGCTGGGGCGCATTGTTGCAGTCGAACATCAGTCGCGTCAAATATTTACGCGACTTCCGGCTTCAGCTGCCGAGGAGCACTCCGGGCTTGATTTGGCCGCTCGAGATGAGCTCCGCGGCAGCCACTTTTTTGCCCTCGCCAAGCTTCGCCTTGCCAACGTGGATGCGCCCGCCTTGCGCGGTGATCACCAGGCGGCCGTCCTTCGGCTCCAGCACCTCGCCGATCTTGCCTTTCACGGCGCCGAACGTGCGCACCCGCTCCTTGCGGCTGTCGAAGAGCTGCAGCTTGACGCCGTTCAGGGTGGTCCAGGCGCCGGGGGCCGGGTCCGCGCCGCGAATCAGGTTATGGATGAAGTCCACATGCTGCGCCCAGTGGATCTTCGCCTCGGCCTCGCGGAACCAGCCTTCGTACGAGGCTTGCGACTCGTCCTGAGCGACCTCCTTGTGCTTGCCCGCGACGACGAGGTCGGCCGCCTCGAGCATCGCCTGCACGCCCATCGGAAACAGGCGGTCGAAATAGACGCTGCCGAGCGTGTCGTCGTCGCCGACCGCCGTGCGCTTCTGCAGGATCACCGCGCCTTCGTCCAAGCCGTCGGTGGGGCGAAAGATCGTCAGCCCGGTTTCCTTCTCGCCGCGCGAGATCGGCCAGTTGATCGAGGAAGGTCCGCGGTACTTGGGCAGCAGGGACGGGTGGTACTGGATCGTGCCGTGCTTCGGAATCCTCACGAAGTCCTGCGGCGCGAACTGCAGCACGAAGGCCATGATGCCGATGTCGGCGTTCGCATCCTTCATGGCCTGCACCGCCTCGGGCGCCTTCAGTGACTTGAACTGGTGGACCTTGAGGCCCTTCTCCTGCGCGGCGACGCGCAACGCGTCGGGCCGCGCGCCTTCCTTCTCCGGCGCACAGAACACGGCGGCGACCTGGTCGCCGCGGGCGAGAAACGCCTCGAGGACAGCCTTGCCGAAATCCTGCTGACCGATGATCGCGATTTTCATCAGGCGGCCTTCTTCGGCGGCACGCTGAAGGCGCCCGCCCCTCTCAGGTTCTTGATCTTGCCTTCGTCGTAGCCGAGCACCTCTTTCAGGATTTCGTCCGTGTGCTCGCCCAGCGTCGGCGAGCGCTTGATGACCGCGGGCGATTCCGAAAGCTTGATCGGCATGCCGACGTTGAACCACTTGCCGCGCTGCGGGTGGTCGAGCTCGACCCACATCTCGCGTCCGCGCACATGCTCGTCGGTGGCGAGATCCTGCGTGCTCATGATCGGCCCGCAGGGCACGTCGAGCGGATTCAGGATCGCCATCAGCTCGCGCTTGCTGTAGTTCTCGGCGAACTTGTTGATCAGCGTCCACATCAGCTGCTGGTTCTTGCGCCGCTCGCCGATCGTCGAGAGCCGCGGATCGGTTGCCATGTGCGGCATGTGGACTTCCGGCCCGATGCGCTTGGCGAGCGCCTCCCACACGGCTTCCTGGACCACCACGTAAAGCCAGTCGTTCGCGCCGTGCGGCTTGCAGTGGATCGCATTGCCGAGCTGGCCGCCGCCCGAGTCGTTGCCCGCGCGTGGCACATCTTCCATTCCCTCGTAGGTCGGGACCGAATACTCGGGCAGCGGGCCGTGCTGCAGGCGCTGGTGGTCGCGGAACTTGACGCGGCAAAGGTTCATCACCCCGTCCATCATCGCCACTTCCACGTACTGGCCGCGGCCGGTGTGCTCCGCCTGGCGCAGCGCCGCGAGCAAGCCGATGGCGAGATGCAATCCGGTTCCCGAGTCGCCGATCTGCGCGCCCGTCACGAAGGGCGGGCCCTCGGGCACGCCGGTCGTGCTCATGGCGCCGCCCATCGCTTGCGCCACATTCTCGTAGGCCTTGAAGTCCGAGTACGGCCCGGTCGAGCCGAAGCCCTTGATGGAGCCCATCACGATCTTCGGATTGAGCTCGCGGATGCGCTCCCAGGTGAAGCCGAACCGGTCGAGGACGCCCGGCCCGAAATTTTCCATGATGATGTCGCACTTCTTCACCAGGTCGACGAAGACCTGCTTGCCCTCGGCGGTCTTCATGTTGACCGTGATCGAGCGCTTGTTGCAGTTGAGCATCGTGAAATAGAGCGAGTCGGCGTTGGGCACGTCGCGCAGCTGGCCGCGTGTCGCATCGCCCTGCGGGTTCTCGAACTTGATCACATCCGCGCCCATCCACGCGAGCAGCTGCGAGCAGGTCGGCCCGGCCTGCACGTGGGTCATGTCGAGAATGCGGACGCCTTTGAGTGCTTGCATGACTTCCTCCGGGGCTATTTCTTCTTGGCCGCGCTGGGGTTGAGGCTGGTGATGCGGCCGCTCTCGGTCCCCGCCGTCTCGTCGATCATGGCGTTGATCAACGTCGGGCGCTTGGAGCGAATCGCCTCCTCCATCGCCTTCCTCAGCTCGGCCGGGGTCGTCACGTGCGCGCCCACGCCGCCGAAGGCTTCCATCAGCTTCTCGTAGCGTGCGCCCTTCACGAATACGGTTGGCGCCGGATCCCGGCCGTTCGGATCGACGTCGGTACCGCGGTAGACGCCGTTATTGTTCAGGATCACCACGCACACCGGCAGGTTGTAGCGGCAAACCGTCTCGACTTCCATGCCGGAGAAGCCGAAGGCGCTGTCGCCCTCGATGGCGATCACCTGCTGCTTCGTCGTCACTGCAGCGGCGACGCAATAGCCCATGCCGACCCCCATGATGCCCCAGGTGCCGACGTCGATGCGCTTCCGCGGCTTGTGCATGTCGACGATGCTGCGCGTGAAATCGAGCGCGTTGGCCCCTTCGTTGACGAGGATCGCGTCCGGGTTTGCCTTGACGATGTCGCGCACCACGTTGAGCGCGCTGTGGAAGTTCATCGGCGTGGGATTCTTCGCCAGCGTCTCGGCCATCTTGGCGACGTTGCCT